>CAYNGN010000028.1:0-12390 GCA_964396615.1 uncultured Thiothrix sp.
TGAATTAGATAATACAAAATCATCACTCATCAATAACCACAATAAAAAAGAGCAACTACAAACAAACGTCATTCAATTAAATAAAAAACTGACTAATACACAATCATCTTCAGCGGAAGAAAAAAAACGCCTCCAAGAAAAAATAAACCAGCTTGATAATAAACAAGAGGCAGCACACATTACGCAACAAGCAATGGATAACTGCAAACAAAAACTCGCAGTCATTGAAAATGATAATACACAGTTAAATAAAACCCTAAAAACCCTAACCACGCAAAACCAACACGCTGAAAAATCACTCTCAACAACACAACAAGACTATATAGATCTCAGCGAAGAGCATGAAGCCCTTAAACTTGAACTCAAACAGCTCCATCAACAAAAACCCAAAGTAGCCCCGATTAACAAAGCAAGAGCCGATGATCTGCAAAAAATCAAAGGCATCGGCAAACACAATGAACGCATACTCAATAAACTTGGTATTACCCATTATTCACAAATCGCGCATTTTACCCAACAGGATGAGGAAAAATTCGGTAAAGAATTAGGAGTTTCTGCCAGCAGAATTAGCCAAGAGGCATGGGTTGGACAAGCAAAGATTCTGCACCAAGATAAGTATGGCGAAGATGTATCAACGACTCTCCCCTGAAAGAAGGAGTGAGCGTGGAGCGTAAAATTCAGGATACGTCTTCGAACGAAGCAGGTGAGCAACCAAAGCCTTTATTCGCTACATTGTTTAATGTCATAACCTCATTAGACCACTATACTAAGACTGAGTTACGGTTTTCTATCTGTATTGAGTTCATATTATTTACGCAATTCCTTCCGCCCACGCAAGACTTTAGCGCTTGGCTCATTAATATAAAAAGTTTTGTTAATACCACTCACTGTTGTCATATTAATTTTCTGATCAGCCATGCCAAAGCCAAGACGTAAATGATTACCTTTTAGCTTGCTCATTTGGGCTACCAACTTAAGACGGGACAGCTTTAAAATCAACACTTTAGAGTAATATTGTTGTAAGCTGTTGATTATTCCATTTTTTCTAAAAACTGGATTTTTCTAAAACACGATAACTTATTGAATATTACGTATTTATATGGATTATCTGTTATCAGTGTCCCGCCTTAAGTTGGTAGCCACCAAACATCACATAGGTCTCTTCTTACCCACTATAACGCTGCCAATCCCAATCAATAGAACAGGAATAATCCATTTTAACCACCCTGCCCACTGCTCAATCATATACAAACGCGGACTTTCTACCTGCCGACTTGCATCAGAGATAAGATTATCCTCAACCGTTTGAAACGCATGAATATAACGTTCTACCTCATCCGTGCTATAGCCTTTTGCGTACAACCTCTTACTGATTAAATCAGCTCCATTTTTCCCCTCTAACACCTTAAGACCGACAGGATATGTCACGCCATAATCAGGATCAGCAATACGCCAGCCTTCTTTCGTTTCTACTTCTAACAACGTATGCCCCATTAAATGCACAAAGTGTGCTTGCAAACCATTAACCTCAACAATACGCTTAAGCACGGTGGTCACTTCAGAACAAAGCCCACCCCCCCCTGCAATTATTTTTTCAGGGTCTTGTGTATGTGAGAATGGCTCATGAACATGCCCCATTAGCCATAATAACCAATTTTCCCGAAAACCTATTCTTCGTGCATCGCTGTGTATCATCGACTCAAAAATTAAGGTGTTCACCGCCTCAAGATTAAAGTCTTTGCTAGGTGCAACTAATAAAGCAGGCAATGCCGATTGATCACGAATCGGATAATAATAACCCGCTACAGCATTTTTTTCAGGCACGGCAACCTCAGCAGGCTCTACAACACTCACTTTGTATAAAAAAACGTTGATAAATACCAATAACAATCCAATAAGCAGCAAAAATACTGCTACTCCTCGCGTATACGAATAAATCATAATTTTTAGAAAGGGTTAATTAAGATTGATGACAGGCTACCATAAATTATCATTATAAATTATCATTATAAATTATCATTATAAATTATCTATAAAAACCACGATTTAATCCCTTTTTCTAGCAACATATTATTGCAAGCAATACAAAAGTACTTCACTATCACTCCCCATAAAAATGGATTCATCAGGGAGTGTAGTCAGTGATCAAACAATTAAAAAGCTTATTCAAGCACGTTACACTATTAGATCCGCAATATTCGCTCAATATTCTTATTGTTTTACTCCTCAGTTTAGTCTCTTTTTACACCTCTTATGATGGTTTACGCCATTATATGTTTGGTCAAAATCCTCAAGATGCCTCATGGGGGCTATTAATATTACTCGGTTTTTTGGTTTTTCTGATTCAACTACTACTGATTGTTGCCTTAAGCCGCTTAACACAGCGTATTTCGCTCAGTAATAAAATATCCATGCTCTTTCTTTATTTTATTGCCATGGGCTTCAGTGTTTTTCTAAGCTATAGCTATTGGTATCAAGCCATTCAGGCTGATAACTATGCATATAACAATTTTAATGTGCAGTTAGACGACAGTTTAAGCGATGTTGGTATTTATCAAGACACCTTCCTTAATATTAAAAAGATTGCCGAAGAACTGGCAGAATATTCACAAGAAACCGCGCTATTAGAAAAAAATCGTGGCAGAACCTGTGGCGATAACTCATCCCCAGGTGCAGGCCCTCGCCTTTCATTGCGTAATAGCGAAGAACAACTGTTTACCTTAATGAATAATGATATCTCCATTTTAAATGATCAAGTAACGCATAAAATTAATAAACTAGACAATATTCGCTATAGCTATTCACCTGAAAGTGATATTAAAAAACTGCAAAAAGAAATGAATATCGTGATCACTAACGTCAATCGTTATAAACAAAATCCTGCACTCGTTAAAGCAAAAAGAGCCTTAAAAGAACACAGCGGTGAAGCGCGTAATACCGTGAGTGTCCTGCATAATGAAAAAGAGCGTGAGGTTTCTTGCCCTGATAGCATCATTACCCAAAAATCCCAACAACTCTTAGAACGTATTAATGCCTTACCTGCACTAAAAAACATTCGTTTATTTGATGTACAAAATGATCGTGAAGTCATGGAACGTGCATTGAAAGTATTTTTAGTCATTCCCTCGACTGTAAAATCATTGATCGCCCCTTCTGTAGAAACAGCAGAAAACATTGAAAAAAAGAAAAGTGCTGAAGCGGTTAAATCTAGCGATTTTACGCCGTTAATTTTAGGGGTAATGATTGATTTAATCATCTTTTTTGTTGGTTATAGCAATGGTAAATACACCCAACAACGTAACTATTTGAGTGGTAAATATCATGGGCAACATTTTAGTGTTAATGATGCCATTAAAATCAACCATGTATTTAATATTAAAGAATTACGTGAAAACTTACAGTGGTATCACCATCAATTAGGCAAAAAACATTTAATTATTATCCCCAGTGATACCTATCGGCAAGCAGAAGACTCAAATAAACGCAACCTTGTCTCCTTAATGGAGTCATTACTGGCTAATCGACGCGTTTCATTACAAGCATTACGTGTACCGTTTTCCACCTTGCCAAAAAATATGCGCCGCCGCTTTGCTGATTTAACTGAAGATACTTTATTTGAGTTTTACCATACCACCGAAGAACAATGGTTCGATCTCTTACAATCATTGGAGGCTGATGAAATTTTAACCTCTAAAAACACCACTACTAGCGATTTTGTCATTTCAACTCTTGAACATTATCAGGTAAAGCCCAATGATGCTATAGAGAGCAAGGATGGTGAATCACCACTATCATTGCGCAAAAATATTGTGCGTGAAAAGCAAGAAAAAACAACAAGCAAAACAAAGGATAAATCAACAACCGCCACAACAATGCAAGAAGAGGAGGAGATGGACAAAGAATTATCCAAGGAAGAAAAATGGGAAAAATCCATCGCTAAACAGCAAGCAGAAGAAGAAGATCTTGCCAAACAAGCCTCCCCTCAATCACGCTTAGCTAATGTACCTCCTCCCTTGCCCCTCCAAAAGAAAGATCGGGATAGCGCATAATGGATGCCTTAAAAGCGGCAGTCTGGAGTTCAAAATTAGAGGATCGACGTGATGCCTTACGCTTACGCTTGCACACAATGGGTATTAAAGAATTATTCAATAAAGATGAACAAGGAAGCGTAAAAGCCAAACGTTTAAGCCTCAACACATTGCCAACCTATCTGAAAGAAAAGGCATTATCAGGCTTACTATTTCTAGCCAGTGTACCCGCTTTATTTGTCTCTTTATTACGTCCAACGTCCATCTTAGGCAGCTTGTTTTTAGCAACACTGATTATCATTGGTATTGGCTTACTATTGGTTGCCTTGCTGAGTGGTAGTATGTATTACTATCTTTCACAACCCGTTGACGAAAAACAACGCCAATACTATCTCAACCTACACCAACAGCATATTGCACCCACCTTACATGATGAAAATAATGATCTAATCGGCGCACTCCCCCCTTTAGCAAGCAGCACTGATAATAATGAAAAAGGCGCACTTTCAGTCAAAACAGTGCCGCCTGTGTTTTGGGCATTAATCAAAGCACCTGCTGATAACGCATTAAGCTTTGAAACACAGCAACCGCATTTTTGGACACTCTACAAACAAATCATCCAATTTAAAGATGCCTCTTACAAAGGTGTTAACTTAGCTGCGCCTTATCAAGCCACACCTTACCAATCATTACTCCAGCATATTGCCAACAGTTTACGTTCACAAGACAGCACGCATAACACCACTCAAGGTTTTATTAATCGCTTGCTGAATAATAAGGAAACCTTGCACATTGCACGGCATTTATTTCCTTATTTAGCCAAAAAAAATGGCAAAGAATTTAAGCGCTGGAGTGCCATGCATGCGCCATCACTCGCCGCTAACAATGACGTATATGGTTTGACTGCTATTGCAGCGACACTTTTTGGCAAAAAGGTCACTACACTAAATTCAGGTCAACAAGCCTTGCTTGCCACTGCCTATCATCAACAAACTTCAATGGCATTATTATTCACTGCTAAAGCCAAAACACGTCAAACAACATGGGAACAGTTCCTAAAACAGTACCAATAATACCGATAATGCCACCCAACACTATAAAAAAACCCAAGCGCAAACACTGCAACGTATTATGACTGACTTAGAACAGATGAAGTCAGCACCTTCATTGGTAATGTCAGCACAATGGCTTAATTTTTTACATAGCACCCCTGATAATGAACAACGCTATCGTCATCTCTTACAACGCAGTGGATTAACCCTTGGCAAACTCAAACCAAGCCTTTATCAAGCCGTACAAAACGCTACCGAAAACCAAGAAAAAAACGTCGTCCTCACCAATGTAAAAATTAGCTTACCAATTCTACAAAACCAACAACTAAACAGCACACTCAACACGACTTTTAGCACTATTCAGCGCTTTTACCCAACTCTTTTTAGCAAAAAACTCGGGCAAACGATTGATAAAAAAGGAGCGTTGATTAGCATACAGATTGCCAATGAGCAGGGGAATATTATTCGCTCCTATCAACGTGGTTCAGTTAGCCAACGACCCATTGCTAACCTCAGCTATCTTGCCATTAGCAGCCTACTACTGGCACGTAATAACACGCCAAAAACACGCTATTGCAATAAAGCCTATGCTGGCATCCGCAATGCAAACGAACCAAAACGTGATGGGGTCAGTAACTGTAATACTTTAAGGCAAAAGGGGCATGCCTTTAGCTTACAACAAAGCATCCAGCAAGGAAAAACACTCTCGCTGTTATATGCCTTAAACCAAACACACCTTATTTCAGCGCCAAAGCTTACGGCACTTTACACGGATTTTGGCTTATTACAAGACACGGCTACTGATGAAAAACCCAATGCCAAAACGCTGGCTTATGAGCTAAGTGTTGGTACAGTGCAAAGCATCCCAAAAAATATCCATCGTGTTATTCATGCGCTGACTCGCCAAATCTACGGCATTCCTTATAACAAAAATCCCAGCATAATTAATGCCTTGCACATGAGTCGCTTAACAGCAGAAGGTGAAAGCCATTTTACGCAAAAAGGCACAAAAAACGCAGCAAAGAGCTTGCAAGCTTATTTACCTAATAAGACAAGCCGTGATCATATGCAAACCTTATTCACCATTCCAAGTAACAAAAAGCATAATCCGCTTAAATTTCTCCGTTCAGTGGAGAAAAAGTATGGCGTTGATTTTTTATTGGTCAAATCAGCAACGTCAAAAACACCCAATGGGCAAATACGTGATAAATGGCTAGTCGGTAGCTTGCGCTTAAAACAGCATATTTATAGTTTTGTGATGATGATTGGTAGTGATGATATGCGTGAAGGCTTAGGAAAAAATATCAGTCATCAGCAGCTGATGTTGCCTGTTATTAACTCACTCATTGAAAGCTTGCAATAGAACACGCTTATAACCCTCTCTCCATTGATCAATAATTGTTGGACATTGCTCAATAAAAGTCATTATTATGGCAAAAAAACGACATTATAATAAGAACTTAAACGTGATAGAGTAGCTATCTCGTTTTTAACAATAAGGTGATAATCATGCGTACTGTACAGATAACACTTGATGACGATTTAGTGGCTGAACTTGATCGTATTGCTAAAGAAGACAACACGGATCCTTCTGCTTTTACCTCCAATGCCTTGCGTTTGGCGTTAAAGCATTATCGTGAGCAACAACAGCGGCCTACGGCTAAAAATGAGTCAACGCATTGGGAAGATGAGCAGGCGTGGATGGGATAATCATAAACTAATGTATAGAGAGTCCGATAATTGCGTGCAAAAACGAGAAGCCCGTCATGTGTGTTATTTTTTAATCAGAAGCATGTTTGAGCGCAGCGAGTTCCTGCTGATTTAAAAATAATCCACATGACTGACTGGAACAAAAAATGTGAACGTAATTATCTGAACATCTATAGTAACGTTACTACATTGTTTATGATTATTATTTGATAGAGGTAAAATCAAATAGCTCAGTCTCAATAGATATTAAACCTATTTTGCTCAACCTTGAATTATATCAACAGATTTCCTTTTTGATTTTCTAGGAATGACACTAAAATCGAGCGTTGTTAGTTTATTTCAGAGGAAAAAATAACAAAAATATTTTTAGTGAAAATTTACAACGTCTTTAGTCAGCATTAAAAATCAATAAGTTACACAAAAAAATGGGGAATTATTAACCTCTACAAAATAAAAACTATATTTATCCCCCCTCTTTATGGTACGGTGAAAATACACCGTAATCCATTATTAGAATAAGCAATTTCCATTGTATATCAGCTATAAAATAAATGAATATGGATCGGTGCGGGTTGTTTATTTTTTATACTTGAGTGTGTGGCTAAAACGGAAATTGCTGTGTAAAAATACAAGGGATATGTTACATTTTTCTATAAAACTACTCCAACGGCTAGTCGCTATGTTGGTTATTCTTGTTTCTTTAGCGCTTATATCCGCTTTTGGGCTTTATTTTTATTATTTTCCACAATTACCTTCTGTAACCGAACTCCAAAAAATCCAGTTAAAAACCCCCATTAGAATCTATAGTCGCGAAGATAAATTGATCGCTGAGTTTGGGCAATATCGTCGTCGACTCCTCCATATTAACGATATACCGCAACCTGTGATTCAGGCCTTTATTGCCATTGAAGATACCCGTTTTTACCAGCACCAAGGCGTTGATTTTATTGGAATTGCTCGTGCAGTCTCTGTCGCAGTGAAAAACAAAGAACTAAGTCAGGGCGCAAGTACAATTACGATGCAACTTGCACGCAATTATTTTTTAAGCTCAGAGCGAACCCTAAGTCGTAAAATCAAAGAAATCTTCTTAGCAGTGAAGATTGAAAATAATTTCACTAAAGAAGAAATTTTAGAGCTTTATCTGAACAAGATTTTTCTAGGCAAACGCGCTTATGGTGTAGGAGCTGCTGCTGAAGTTTACTATGGCAAAAAACTCCAGCAACTCACGCTGGCACAAACGGCAATGATTGCAGGCTTGCCTAAAGCACCCACAAAATCCAATCCCATTAATAATCCTCAGCGTGCCAAACAACGTCGCGATTATATTTTGCGCAAAATGTTAGAGCAAAAATACATTACGGGGCAGCAATACGCTCACGCAATCACTGAGGCAATGTCGGCCAAAATCCATACTACTGCAACAGAAACCCACGCGCCTTATATGGCAGAAATGGTACGCGCTGAAGCAATGCGACGTTATGGTGATGATGCCTACAACCTTGGGCTTAATATCTACACCACGTTAGATAGCAACGAACAAGCACTAGCAGCAACAACATTACGGCATCATTTACTCCAATATTCTCGCCGACATGGTTACCGTGGCGCAGAAGGTCACGTAGATTTGGCAACATTAGAGACAGACGTGCAACTAACTGACGTGCTTGCTAACTATAAAATTCATGCCGATATTCACCCTGCCCTCGTAGTAACAACCAATAAAAAACAGGCAACTGTCCGCATCAATCAACAGCGAGAACCCATCATTCTCACACTGGCACAAGTCCGTTGGGCGCGACGCTATATTGATGAAAATCATCGTGGGAAAAGAGTGCAACGGGTTAGTGATGTATTAAAAACAGGCGATATTATCAGGGTACAAAAAAATAGCGCCGGTCAATGGCAATTAACCCAAATTCCACGCGTAACAGGGGCATTAGTTTCAATTGATCCAAATGATGGCGCGATACGTGCAATCACGGGAGGGTTTGCTTTTTCTTACAGTAAATTCAATCGCGCAACACAAGCAAAACGCCAACCTGGATCAAGTTTTAAACCCTTTATTTATAGTGCGGCATTGGCAAAAGGCTTTTCGCCTGCCAGCATTGTCAACGACACACCATTTAAACAGGCTGGTAGCACTTGGAATCCACAAAACTTTGGGCATAAATTTGACGGATTCATGCGCTTGCGTACTGCTCTAGCAAAGTCAAAAAACATGATCTCAATCCATTTATTACAAAAAATTGGTATTGATTATGCGATTGATTATGCGAGTAAATTTGGTTTTCAACAAGAAAGTTTGCCGCATAACCTGACCATTGCATTAGGCACAGGATCAGCAAGCCCGTTAAGAATGGCAACCGCCTATGCCAGCTTCGCGAATGGGGGATATAAAGTTAATCATTACTTTATTCGTAAAATTGAAGATAAAAACCATCAGCAACTGTTTACCGCAAACCCCAAAGTTGCCTGTACAACGTGTCAAAACACGCTGATCATAGATACGGACAATACAGCCTCCGAACAACAAATATTATCGACAGTACAAGCCCGACCTGCTGAGAGGATTATGCAACCTCATGTTAATTATCAAATCACCAGCATGTTACAAAGCGTTGCTAAAATAGGCACTGCGGCACGTGCAGGACGTGAATTACAACGACCCGACATTGCTGGAAAAACAGGTACAACCAACGATCAAAGGGATGCATGGTTTTGTGGTTTCACACCGAAAAAAGTAACGACAGTATGGATTGGTTACGATCATTCACAGTCGTTAGGCAAGCACGAAACCTCAACTAAAGCAGCCTTGCCCGTCTGGATTGATTTTATGAAAATGGCGTTAAAAGAGAGTGAAGTCGCTGAATTTCCACGTCCACAAGAACTCGTCGATATAACACTGGATGCCAAAACAGGGTCAAGACCGACCCGTTCGACGACAAGAACCATTGTAGAAAGCTTAATAGCCGAACAAATTCCATCACATACCACCCGTTATAATGTGCGAACACTTAATGGGGATGCGCCTAAACAACCTCGTGAAAAAATAGTCGTCGCGCAACACCCTAAGAGTCACTCAAATTCTCAGCATATTAAAAGTAAAAATAAAAATAAAAATCTAAAATTAAAGCAAAAATTAAAACAAAAAAAGAAGTGGCAACGTTTACAGGCTAAAAAGGTGGCAAAGGCGGCAGCACGAAAAAGACAACAACGATTGAATAAAAAAAGGCGACAACTCAATAAAAAAAGACGGCAACAACGCAGAGCGCAGCTAAAGCAAAGAAACGCGAAAAAAGTAGCCAGAAGACAAGCAGAAAGTGTTGAGATACCTGAGCAATTGTTTTAAGCAAAACATCGGTTATAGATATTCACTTATTAAATTTCCGCCCCCTTCGACTACGCTCAGGGAACCGAGCAACTCGCTCTCTGAGCGTAGTCGAAGAGCTTGGGTAAATTGAATTAAAATACTGTCCCAGCTTAAGTTGCTAACCTAAAAAACCAGCATAAAAAAGGCGGTGAGTTATTATCCAATAATTCATCGCCTTTTTTAATGCCTTAAAATCATGGTTTTCAAAATGGAAAAAGGCTAGGATTTTTTTATCCCTCATTTAAGGGATAACATGATACACAGTAAAAAATTACAATGAACAAACAATAACTTAACTAATCACGACAAAAAAGGGCTTATCAGAATGTTACATTTACAGGAATACATTAATGTTTAAATTCCCCTTACATACTAGTTTCTTGCTATGTTTTAGCACTCTTGTTTCATGTACAGGCGTTTTTTCTCCATTAACGCCCACTCTCATAGAAAACACTGTCATAAAACCGTTATCACAGACAATCATCAACAAACGTGTACTGCAATTATTAGGTGACAAAGCCCTCATATTAACAGCCGTCAAGCAAAACGGGCTCGCGCTTGAATATGCCCGTACTGCGCTAAAAAAAGATAAAGATGTCGTACTGGCAGCCGTTCAACAAAATGGTCTTGCGCTACAATTTGCGGATGTGATGTTTAAAAATGATCAGCCTATTGTTCTTGCTGCTCTTAATAACAACTCTCACGCGTTGCAATTTGCCAGTTCTGCGCTAAAGAAAAATAAAACGATCATACTTGCAACGGTCAAACTCAACCCCTACGCGCTGGAGTTTGCTGATACCAGTATGAAACAAGATCGACAGGTGATCACAGCTGCAATGAATAAGAATTACAGCGCACTACGCTTTGCCAGCACAACGATTCGACAAGATAAAATATTCATCCTTACTGCGTTGCAAAAAAAGCCTGACGATTGCCACCTTTTATTTGAAGCCAGTGATAAATTACTAAAACAAGATCTAAACTTTATACAAACACTGTTGACCTACAAAAAATGCCAATGGATCTACTACAATATTGACAATCCGTTGAAAAAAAAGAGAACCATTGCTCTGGCTGCGATTCAACATGATGGCGGAAATCTGCGAGGTGCAGGCCCTGTATTACAAAACGATAAACAATTGGTTATGACTGCTGTTCAGCAAACAGGTTATGCCTTAGAACATGCTTCACTCGCGTTAAAAAATGATAAAGCGATTGTCATAGCAGCGGTAAAAAATAATGGCTATGCGATTAGATTTGCAAGTGTTGGTTTAAAGCAAGATAGAGAGGTTGTACTCGCCGCTATTCAACAAAACCATCACGCTATTTACCAAATTGGACCACCATTGAATCAAGATACAAGAGTTTGGCTGCTTGTTGCTAACAAAGACCCCAATGCCATGATCTATGCACAGGCAACAGATCCAAGCAAAGCGAGGGTGTTAGCCGTCGTATCAAAAAAAGGCAAAGCACTGCAATATGTGCGTGATGTGTTTAAAAAAGATAAGGATATTATACTCGCTGCGGTAAAAAATGATGGTTATGCACTTCAGTTTGCGGATAAAACACGCCAAAAAGATCCTGAGATTGTAGCAGCAGCGCTAAAGCAAAGACGCAATGATAAGCGATATTCTAGTCAAACCAACAAGCTTCAACGAGCAGAAGCATTACGCAAAATAAAAAGCGGTGACATCCGTTTATGGGCACTAGATAAGGTGTTTTATGATGATAAAGAAATCATTCTGGCTGCTCTCAAACGCCCAGAACACTTTCATGGTTTTGACCTTATATCTCCCTCCTTATTTGATGATGTCGAAATTCTATGGGCGCTCATTGATAAATCACTCGCCACTAATCAAAAGCATAATATTCTCAAATATCTCTACTATATGCCTCACCCCATTAGCAATAAACAACGCCTGCTGATGCTGCTAAAAACAGAAGGACTTGCTTTACAGGCTGCAACGCCCATTTTTAAAAACAACAAAAGCCTTGTCTTAATCGCTATTCAGCAAAATGGTGCTGCACTTGCCTATGCTGATGAGCGTCTAAAACGCGATAAACCAATAGTATTAGCAGCAATAAATCAATCATCAGAAGCGTTTTATTATGCTAATCCCGCACTTAAAATCGACAGGGAAGTCATTCTCGCTGCGATAAAAAGTGAAAAAAAGACAGCGATTCAGAGTATCCTAAAAAGTAGATCATTAAGATATTAAGAACAAAATCT
>CAYNGN010000029.1:0-12178 GCA_964396615.1 uncultured Thiothrix sp.
AAGCGGTAGTACGCGATGTGGGACGTGTGTTAGGGCACGGCTATGGTTTTGTTGACAGTATTGCCAAACAAATCCCCTTTGAAATTGGGATGACGCTAACCAAAGCACTAGAGCAAGCGGATGATTTAAAACAACGTTATGATAATAATGATGAAGTGAGGAATTTATTAGATCTTGCTTTATCGTTAGAAGGCTTGTCACGTAATGCAGGTAAACATGCAGGGGGGGTGCTAATTTCACCTACCGCATTGACTGATTTTACCCCACTTTATTGCGAGGAAGATGGCAGTAATGTTGTCTCGCAGTACGATAAAAATGACGTTGAAGCGGTGGGCTTGGTGAAATTTGATTTTCTTGGTTTGCGTAATCTAACGGTTATTGATTGGGCATTAAAAATGATTAATGCTCGTTTGGCAAAAGAGGATAAACCCCTCGTTGATATTACGCAAATAAAGCTTGATGATCGTGCTGCTTTTGCTCTATTGAAAGCGTGTCGAACCACTGCGGTATTTCAATTAGAATCGCGCGGAATGAAAGAATTGATCAAGCGTCTTCAGCCAGATGTATTCGAAGATATTATTGCCTTAGTGGCATTGTATCGCCCAGGTCCGTTAGGATCGGGTATGGTTGATGACTTTGTTGAACGTAAGCATGGTAAGCAAAAAGTTGAGTATCCACATCCTGATTTAGCCCCTGTGTTAGAGCCGACTTATGGGGTTATTTTATACCAAGAACAGGTGATGCAAATTGCTCAGGTGTTAGCCAATTTTTCGCTGGGTGCGGCCGATTTATTACGTCGTGCAATGGGAAAAAAGAAGCCTGAGGAAATGGAAAAGCAGCGTTCTATTTTTATGGAAGGTGCTTTAAAAAATGGGCTTGAGGAAGAGAATGCGACGTATATATTTGATTTAATGGATAAATTTTCTGGGTATGGTTTTAATAAATCGCACTCTGCCGCCTATGCTTTGGTTTCTTATCAAACGGCATGGCTAAAGGCGCATTATCCTGCGGAGTTTATGGCGGCTGTTTTATCTTCAGATATGGATACCACTGAAAAGATTGTTAATTTGATTGATGATTGTCGGCAAATGAAGATTGAGGTTGTGCCACCAAACATTAATTTATCGGAATATAGGTTTACCGTTGATGATGCAGGACAGATTGTTTATGGTTTGGGAGCGATTAAAGGTATTGGTGAGGCGGCGATTAAGATTATTTGTCAAAACCGTCAGCAAGACGGAGATTTTACCTCGTTGATTGATTTATGTAAGCGCATGGTATCGAATAAAGTGTCGCGCCGAGTTTATGAAACACTAATTATTAGTGGTGCTTTAGATGCGTTAGGCAAAACGCGGCACAGTTTAATGGATTATTTACCTGATGCTATGCGGATGGCGACGCAATATCAGAAAGATCAAACGGTAGGGCAGGTGGATCTTTTTGGTGGTGCAGCACAGACTCTTGATGGACAAGAGCCAGAAATACCTGAGCGAGAAGAATGGCAGGAGCGTGAGCGGTTAAATAAAGAAAAAAAGGCATTGGGTTTGTATTTAACAGGGCATCCTATTAATGCTTATGAACGTGAATTAAAACAACTGAAGACGCATTGGCTGCGTGATCTTGATGATTTGGAAGGTGCAACGTTTAACAAGGTTCCCGTGTTAATAGCAGGGATTGTCTCTTCAGTGAGTTTTAAGGCAACAGAGCAAGGAAAACGTGCTTTTGTGAAATTAGATGATGGTAGTTCTTATCTTGAGGTGTTTATTTTCACCAATATTGTTGAAGAATATGGAGACCTTATTGAGACTGAAGAGTTGCTCATGGTAGAAGGCGTGATTAATACTGATCGGCGTACGGGGACAACACGTTTGCGAGTGACGGCTTTGCATGATATGGAAACAGCACGTGATGTATTTGCGCGACGGTTGTTATTAAAGATAACTCAGCCGTTGGCTAATGAGGCAACGATTGATGTTTTACAACGGGTATTGCGAGATGAGGAGCGCCGTTCATGTAGCGTTTTTATTCATTATGAAATCGAAAAAGCAACGGCACAGATACGTCTAGGTGAGATTTATAGTGCGCCGATTAGTGATGCTGAATTGAAAGAAATAGAGCAGTTATTAGGGGCGGATGCCGTGAAAATGTGTTATTAAATTCACTCCAATCTACATTAGCAATAACTCGTCAAACAAGTTATTGCGTTTAAGGGGATTGTTAACGCTTGCCAGCAGCATAATAACTATCATAGCTATACTCACCATATGCATATTTTTGTGCGCGTGGTTCAACATTATTTAAAATAAAGCCTTTTGCAGGTATGCCACTGTTTGAGAGAACTTTGAGTGCATCTTGAACTTCAGTCAGCGTATTAAACTGATACTTTATGACAAGGAATATAACGCCAGCATGTTTACCAATAATCACTGGGTCAGTGACGGCATGGATAGGTGGTGTATCCAATAGAACAAGGTCATATTGTGCAGAAACTTGTTGTAATAACCGCTCAAAGTTATTATGCATTAAAAGTTCGGAAGGATTTGGTACGGATTGACCGCATGTTATTAAGTCAAGTCCTTCAATCTCTGTTGTTTGAATCACATCATTAAGCGGGACGTTGTTCGCAATATATTCAGAGAGTCCTGGTGATAGGGTTCGCTTGAATATATCTGCGAGGTAGCCTTTACGAATATCAGCATCAATTAACAATACGCGTTGCCCAGAGTCAGCGATGACAGCCGATAAGTTTGAGGATATAAACGACTTTCCCGCAGCAGGACTTGTGCCACTGATCATCACAATATTATTATCTGATTCAATCATGGCAAAACGTAAGCTGGTACGCAAACTGCGTAAGCTTTCTATCGCTGGATCATGGGGTTCTGTTATACGAAGCAGCTCCTGCTGTCTTACCTTCGTTTTCTTCATTTTTTTCGCACGTGGGACGGTTATGTAAACGGGAAGATTAGTGGCAATCTCTAAGGATTCAGCATCTTCGATGGTTGTTTTTAATGCTTGTTTAATAAAGGTTATAGCAATACCCAGTAACGCTCCCAACATGGCTGCGATGGCGAGTATCATGGCTGGTTTAGGGCTAATTTGCGTGTCGTGAGTGACGGCACTGTCAAGAATATAGACATTACCCACTGTTCCTGCTTCAGCCATTTTAAAGCCTTGTATCTTATTGAGTACATCAATATAAATTTCGCTTTTTATCTTTAATTGTTGCTCTAGGCGTAATAGGACTTGTTGTTTTTTGGGGAGTTTTGATGATTGGCTCAGCGCTCTATTTTTTTGCTGTTGTAAGTTTGCTTTTTGTGTTGCTAATGCCAGTAAACGGGGATGTTTATGGGTGTATTTTCTTTCTAATTCGGCTTGTTTTAATAATAAAACTTGCAAGGCTTCCTCTATCTTTGCCACCCGTTTCATTATCTGACCTGTTTCTAGGGTGAGGTCAATGGTTTGATTCTTTGTTCTAAATTGTTGTAAGTCGTTATCTGCTTTATCGGTTTCTGCTTTAAGTGCTTTTACTTGTCCTTGTAAAAATTCGAGTGACTTACTCGCTTCTTTTGCTGAGCGAGATACATTAAGTTGTAAATATATGCTACTAATTTTATTGAGTTTTTTTGTGATGTCCTGCTTATTTTTGCCTTGCATGGTTAAACGTAAGATACCTGATTGCTTGCCTACTTCAGCAATTTTTAATTGGTTTCTTAAGTCTTGGATTGCGCTTAATTTTGATTTGTGAGTAAGCGTAAACGACTTGCCTTTTTTTGCATTAATTTTACTAATGTGTAGGTTAATATTATCTTCTTGGTTACTCACTGTCTTGCTAACAATACCTTTCAGTAATAGAGTGCCCATTGAATTAAAAACTTGATAGTTTGAATGCTCCCCCACCAATAGGGTTAATGCTTGATTTTCATATTCAGGACTAACCGTAAAGTGGGTAATATCGAGGGCTTCATTGCCCCATGTATAAGGTGTGAAGTCAATAGGCAGCCAACTGATAATGGCTGGAAGATGTTGAGAACTCGAAAAATTATTTCTTACATAACTTTCACCTATAAAAGGAAAATAATTGGGCTGCACAATGATTGCTAATTTTAGCTCATCAACCACTTGACCTAATATTTTTCTAGATTGGATAATTTGAATTTCTGTCGCTGTTCCTAAGTCAGAGGACTCAAGTCCTAGTAACTCCATACCAGGAATAGCAACGCCGCCTTTTTTTTCAACTTGCAAGAGCACATCTGCTTTATATACGGGTGCAGTACGCCATAGATGAGCGTAGCCAATGGCTGCGGCAATAGTAATCATGAAAAGAATGAGCCATTTTCCTGCGAGTAGAGTGGCAAATAATTCACGCAGATTAATTTCATCACTATCTTCGTTTCTATCAGCTATATGCGTAACGTTGTTTGACACGTGTCGTTCTCCAAATCTTGTTTTGCCAACCTGATATTGATGCTTCTATAGTGTGCAGTGATTCTTGGAATGCTTGTTCGCCTTGCTGGTACGGATCGATGATTTGCTTGTTGTTGATCCATTTACCTAATAGGAAGACTTTGCCACGCGCTGATGGGTAGTTATGATGAATGATATTAAGGTGTGATTGCTCCATGACTAGCACGAGATTCGCCTTCGACAGCAACAACGTATTCAATTGCTGTGCGCAATGGTCAGACATATCAATCTCTTTTTCTTGCATGAGGCGCATTGCCGTTTTTTCTGCTGTTTTGCCAACAACAGCACTAAGGCCTGCTGAAAAAACGTTTAGTTCAGGCAGAGTATCCTTGAGCAGGTATTCTGCCATTGGGCTGCGGCAGATGTTGCCGACGCAAACCACAAGTACATTATTAAACATGATTAAAAATTTCCCAGTGTATTGCTTGAGCTACTGAATAAAGAAGCTGAAGGTAGTATTTGACTAATAACACGATTCCAACGAGTAACATCAGCAGCGGTTACATAAACAATATCGCGGTTTCTTAAGTTAAATTGTTCTGCTAATAAAAATGCATGAATGGATGAGACATTTAGCTGATAAACCGTTGGTTTTTTATCATTTTTGTTTTCATGTCTAACTACAAAGACACCCATGGGATTGGCTGTTGCTTCTTTTAGTCCTTTTGCATTGTTAATTGCTTCGGCTAAAGTTAGACCTGTTCGTGTGTAAGTCATGCTTTGTGGTTTGTTGACTTCACCCATGACAAAGACTTTGTTAGCTGTATTTTCTACGATATGCAATGAATCACCATCTTTAAGAAGTATGTTGTGTTGTAAGTTGCCTTTACGTGATAAATCATCAAAACTGATGCGTTGCACTTTACCATTACGATTGAGTAGTAAATTAGTTTTATCAGCAAGCTCTGTCATGCCACCTGATAAGCTAATGGCTCGTAGTATGGTTAAAGGAACATCAGTAATAGCTAAGGTACTTGGTTTTTTGACTTCCCCTGTTATGTTAATCCATTGACTTCTAAACTTAGCGATTGAAACGCCTACTTGAGGATTAATAACGGTTCCTGTGAGTCTTTCAGTGATTTCTTGGCGAATATCATCGACTGTTCTTCCTGTTGCATGTACATAGCCAACATAAGGGAAGAAAAACTGACCATCGGCTTGTACAGGATATCCTGATGCTTCAGCCGAACGAAATTCACCTGCGGGAATCGTTAGCTCTGGATGATCCCAAACCGTAATGGATAGAATATCTTGTGAGCCAATTTTATAGGAATAGCCTGCTCTTGTTGTGTGGCCTGATAGCTTTGAACGATAATGTCTTTTTTGGTTTATGCTAGATTTAACCAACGCTGGGGTGATTTTTATTAGTTTGTAAGCATTTTTTGCATTTTGAGTTTCTTTACTTGTTATTTTTGACCCAGGACCTGCGACGCCTGGGGCTAGAGAGCAGCTAGAAAAAGATAAGCTCACAAGGAACAAAATGATAATGTTTCTAGTGGTTGACATGATTTGACATTGACCCCTTATTTACTACTAATAAATTAAATTTTTTAAAATCATATTCCAAGCTGTATTTGACCCGATGGGAGGAGGGTACTTTGGTTTATTGTTGAGATGATGATTTTATTTTGATTTTTTAAAGTATGTTTTTAAATTTACTTTGATGTTGTTGTCAGATGATCTATTCAATAGAAAATAGTAATTAATAGCAACAGAAAGTATATAAAATATAAGTAATTCATTTTCAAAAACTAAAAAACTATATAAGTATTTGTTTTAAAACAAAATTATATAGGTAAACGATTACTTAGCCCAGTACTGGATAAAATAAAATTATCTTATCCTTTTAATTAAATATTCTTAGTTGGTTTGTATAGTCAGTTTATTGATTTTATAAAGTAACTGATGTAATTATTGCCATTCCAAGTTCGAATCCATGATAACTCAGCTACTCTATTAACACAATAAATCAACAGTTTTTATATAATTTATTTTATTCTAATTTAAAAATCAATGACTTATATTTTTATTTGAGATTTTCGATAACTATGATATATACAGCTAATTTAATTATTTAATTATAAAATAATTTTTTTTATGTCTTGTACATGGAATTTTTTTAGACAAAGAGAGGCTGGTGTAGCAGTTTTATCAGCAAAGTTTGGGTTAAATAAACCTATTATGCAAAATTTTTATGGATGTAAAAATTATTATTTATGCGTAACTTGGCTTGTTTTTTGACTTGGGCTGGTGTTTTTTTAATAAAAATTGGTTGATTTTTAATCAATCAATCGGTATATTTCTTCCCACTTTAAGAGTCTAGCGATTTGGTTCTTGTAACCATAGAACGGCGTTGCGCCGTTTTTGAGTATTACATTGACATGATCACAAGGAAGGCTGTTTCAGTCTCGCTATATTAATAGGGTGTACCCTACTCGTATACGGGCTGGCGCAACCACGCGAACGCGGTTCCGTATACGAGTAGGGTACACCCTATTAATGCGAGCCCGTTAGCCTTCCGTGTAACAGGTATTGAGGTAGATTTTAAAAGCTTTAAAAGAATCATTCGGCTTTAATTCCTAATGCCACTTTATAAAGGTGTTTAAGTGCTGCGCCTTTTATGCTCACGCTGCCCTCGTGAACTGTGACAGGAATAAGCTGGAGGGTTTTTTTAGCCCCGAAGGCCATTATGATTGTTAAATAATGGCCTTTTTTTTACGCTTGAAACATAAAAGTAAGTCCATAAAGTAAACATTTTGTTTTGTCTTTATATAAATAAATAGTTTTGTTCCACCTAATAACAAATAATAAAGGACTCGTCATATGCCATTTACCCTTATTGCTATTCAACGAGCATGGACTCTGAAAGACCCCGCATTAGTCGATTATATGGTAAGTTTGGCACAGCAAAAAAATCCGTATTCCACTCAATCTATTCGTGATGAAACCTTAACTTTCCCTCGTTTTTTACGCACAATCTTTAGCCCTTCCTTTCGTCAGTTATCTAAAGAAGAGCAGTATAATTATCGCGTTGAGCAACTGGCCTTATTAACCGCTGATGATACCGAAGTCCCTTTAGCCGATAGCCTAAAACTCCATACCCTTATTCTATTTATTTATGCTGATGATAGCTTTTATGCCCGTCGTGTACTGATAGAAATAATTCGTGCCTTGCCATTGGAATACGGCGTATGGAAAGCTTTTAAAACCATTTATAAAGACGCAGAAAAAAAAGCGGATCATCCATTATTAGGCGAACTGATTGCCCGTTTCGATGCAGCGCGTGCTAATAATGAAGCTAATATTAGTCATGCCACCTTGCTCTATATGGTAAGACGTGGTTGGCGCTATTTGCGTAGACTGGGTGAATCACTACCTGTTTGTTATCCTGATGCAGCGGCTTTTTGCCTTGCTGCCTATCCTGATAATACCAATTGGTCAGCGACATGGGTGGCTAATCATATTTGGCATCACCAAAGCAAACAGTATGGCATAGCGCATTTTGGTTATATTGCTTCCAATGATTTATTAAAAAATCGTGCTTTTGCCGAAACATGGCAGCGTAGCCCTGAACCCTTATTGCGTTTATTATCCACTGCACATTCTGAAAAAGTACGTCACTATGCCTGTAATGCCTTAACGCAGAATTTTAAATTCTTTTTACGTGATGTTGATACGCAATGGATTATCCAACTAGCCGTTTTGCCTGTTGAAAGTGCCGCATTAGATGGCTTATTGGTGTGGTTATTAAAAAACTCATCCAAACTAGAACAGCAGCAGTTTAGAATACAAGGTCTACATGAGGTTGTTATTGGCTTATTGACCTCAAAAAATAACACAGCCTGTACTTATGCCTGTCAATACGTCAGTACTTATGCACGTGATATTACGCTGGATTTATTGCTACGGTTAATGAATAACAGCTCTCAAACAGTGCGAGAACTAGCAAAACAATTACTCAGCGAACGTGAGCCACGTAAAGAGATAGGCTTAGACGCATGGGGACAGTTGCTCGAATATAAACACAGTAATTCCTTTGCCAGTAGCCAATTGCGTCGTCATTTTGGGCGCAAAGAACTCTCAGTAGCATGGTTTCAGCAGCGTTTATTATCGGCAACCTATTACAGTGTTAGTTTTAGCAAAGCCAGCTTGCTTGACCTACACCCATTAAAAACATTAGGCGTAGCGTATTTTCAAACGGTGTTGAATGAGTTAGATATTGAAAAAGACCACGCTTCACAAGTTGCTATTTTTTGTTTAAAACAGCTTGAAGCATTCGGTTTGCAACATTTATCAGCAGAACGCGTGCAGACTTATTTACTCCATCCGCTAACCAGCGTAATGACACAAGAGTGGCTTGATAATGATCATATTAAAGCTAATGTGTTACCTATTGGTTTTTATCAGGCATTGGCTTATGAACCGAGTTGGGATCAGCATTCTTTTATTCAATCCTTGCGCCAATCTGATCAACAGTGGGCGCAAAAACTGACCTTTTCAGCAGGTGAATATCAGCATGATTTAGGCATGGTAGTACGTCGTTGGTTAAGTGATGTGCGTCGTTTTAATCCTGCTGAGCTTGGTTTTGAATGGCTCATGCAATTGGTTGATCGTGTTGAAGCACATTATCATCAATTTGCGGTTGATATTATGCTTAAAGCCTTTATGCCTGCTGATTTTGCTCCTGAGTTTTCTGCTGATGATGCAATGGCAGGTTGTCAAACCTTATGGGTCATGGCGATTGAAAAGAGTGATATGCCTGTTGGCAAATTTGCACTAACTTACTTACGTCATCATCATCCTGACCTCTGTTTAAAACTCACCCGTCGTCCTGTTGATCCGCAGGCGGCATTACCCGAAGAATTTATTAGCTTTGAGCAGTTTGAAGGCTTATTTTCTCATGCCTATACACCGTTACGCCATTTTGCCCTCAGTATCGCAAAATGGGAATTTTCACGTTGGAAACCTGCTTCAGCACAACTGATTGCCTTATGTGAATCCAACTATGCGGATGTGCGTGAATTTATTCACGACGCGTTATTAGCAGAGCCAACGGATGAGAATAAGCGTTATCGTCTTTCCGCTGAAACCTTGGAAGTGAGTGCGGTCTATCAATTTTGTCACTCGAAAAAACCACAAACACGCCAGTTGGGTATGCAAATTATCCAACAATATGAAGCCTTCCAGCAGCCTGAAGCCTTATTTCAACTCACCGAAAGTCCTGATCGTGAAATACGCAGTTTTGTAGTGCGTATTTTATGGTCGTTATACCGTTGTTATGCCACGACTAGCCAGTGGCAACCGTATACGCCTGTAGTAGAGAAAGGCACAAAAGCTTTGAAAAAGCAGTTGCAAATGCAACAACAGCAACAAGGCTCAGGTTTACCGCTGCATCCTAAGCATTTGCCTGCCGATAAAGACGCATTACAGCAACTATTACAGCGTTGGCTCTATGAATTACCCCCAGGTGGCTTTGCTCATTCACGTAATGACAATAGCAATAGCAATGATAGCCAGGGCTTGAAACCGCTTTCCGCCTGTTTAGCCAAAAAAGCCTTAATCGAAACCTTTCGTGATTTGGCGCTTGAAGACGATGAATTTGCGCGTATGGTTTTGCCATTATTACAAAACTTTACCCAATCGCGTGGTGCAATGGAGCAAGCTGCTTGCCTTGTTGCGGTTACGCGTATTGAACATAGCTATCCTCAACTCGCCACATTAGGAGCATAAACATGTCATATGACAATTATTTAGCCTATTACCGTGGCGAGTTACAAGCCATTCATTGCCATGATGCGTGGGTGGTTTTTGTCAGCAAACATTACGAAGGTCAAGCAACGGCGTTATACCGTTTTAATCTTGAAGAAATGCGTTTGTATGAAAGTACGTTGTCCTGTGGTGCAACGGCATTGGCAGCCGATGAAAAGACAAAAGCCTTATGGTTAGCGGCTGAAAATGGTTATCTGTATCAAACCTCCCTTACCACAGGTCAGCTGAAAACACTGAAAAAACTGCCTGTTTTTGATCAGCCGATTATTGCGATGACGCATCTGAGTGATGGGTGTGTTGCTGTATTACAAACCAATGCCTTAACACTGATTGATACGAATAAACAACACATCCAACAGCAAATCAGTTTCTCTCTAAATGATAGCGCGACTGTGATTGCCAAGAATGCAACAGGTGCTTATCTTGTGTTGGGTATGCAAAGCGGCGAAGTTTCTGTGTATGAATATCGTGAGCAACAACTGCATTTTTCTGCTAAAGCCGATTTACACCAAGGGAAAGTTACCGCTTTACAGTTTGAACCGCATGAATTACGTTTTTTCTCCGCAGGTGAAGATAAAAAATTACTCAGTACTCATGCGTTAGGCGAGCTTGAAGCCTTAGATCGTGGCAAAAAGAAAAATCATAAGGGGGTTATCACTGATATTGTTCTTGGTGAAAAACGCTTCTTTACCGTTGCTACGGATAAAAGTGCTAAATCGTGGGCTTATGAAGGCGGTCAGCCTGTAAGCTGGCAAAATAATCTGCATAAGGCAATTGCCGCAGGGTTAATCACTATTAAAGACAGGCGTTATTTGTTGATTGCTAATAGCGATAATTCCTTACGCATGGTAGGCATTGATGCTGAAGAGCGTTTTACTGAGCTGAAACACATTACCCGTGATGGCTATGCATGGGCGCGGAATGAACTCCAAGAATCTGATCCTGTATTACGTGAAAAAGCAGTGCGGTTTCTGCTTCAGTATGACGATAAAAAAGCCATTGATATTTTGAAAAAGCATTTAGCGCGTGAGCAAGACAAAGCAACTCGCGAGTTAATGGTTACCTTAGCCACAAAAGCAAAACATCCTCATGCAGTCACCTTATTAGAAGATGCTTTATGTGATCGAAAACATGAGAGCATTCGCCGTTTAGCGTTTGCGGGTTTAGAAAAACAAGCACACACAGAGGATTTAGGCTATTTATCATTGGTCTTACAACATAATTATGAAGACATTGGTCGCCTCGCTTTAAGCAAATTAGTGGTGTTGGCGAAGAAGCAACCCCGTGCAGAGCAATTATTGCTTGAAGCACTGAATCATAAGCAATGGTGTTTGCGTGAGTTTGTCTTAAGCGTGTTGGAAACGCTGTATAGCAAAAAAGACCCAAAAGCAGGTTTGCAAGCATTGAAGTCACGTTATGCAGATTTACAACGTGCGGCGATGATTCGTTTATTCCAGCGTGGTTTGCTAAAGGTTATTGAGGTAAAGCGAGCGATTGTATTATTACAAGATCATCAGGATGCTTTAGTACGTCATACCGCCTTTTTAGTGTCTATTTTAAGTCAAGATAAGCTGACCACTGTATTAAAAGCACGCGAAAAAGACCTTGCTCGTCAGTTACAAGAACTAGAAGATTTTGAGTTATTAGCCGATCAACAACAGGCAAAAACAAGTCTGACGCAGAAAATCAAAAATAAATTAGCCACAAAATCAAGCATCAGCTTAAATAAACTCACGCATAATGACTATGAACCCTTATTGCAAGGGATGAGCAGTCGTCATGCTGATATTTGTTTTACCGCTAGTTTTGCTTTAGCCGTTTTAGAAGATACGCGGGCTTTTGGGCTATTACTCTTATTAAGTCATGATCGTGATACCGATATTCGCGTTGGCGTTTGTAAAGCGTTTGCATGGTTGCAGCAGGACAATAGTATTGAAATCCT
>CAYNGN010000030.1:0-12091 GCA_964396615.1 uncultured Thiothrix sp.
TAAAGTAACCCCATTGAAGACCTCCTGCTTTAGCGGGAGGATGAAAGTGGCGCATAATCATGCATAAGTAACCCCTTTGTGCTGAAAGACCAATAAGAATTTTAAGTTCTATAATGAAACAATAATATGCCATTTATCCAGTTGAGGTTTTAAATATTAGAATATTATTATAATCTAATATTCTAATTTGAGTGTTTACTGGAGAGTTATCATAAATAAGTGATAACTATAAAATTATGATTAAAAAAATTCAGCAGTATGTGTTCTTATCGAGTTTGATTTTATTATCGGGGGGGGTTAATGCGCAATATAAACAGCCGATTTCACAGGAGGCAATTGCGAATGATACATTTCTCGCCTCTGTATTGCAGTCATCAGGTGGCGTTAGTATTGAGGAGTTGTTATGGGGACAAAAAATGACAACAAAAACCTTGGCAGTGACGGCAACTGCATATACTTCACATGTTGGGCAAACGGATAGTACGCCTAATATTGCGGCATGGGGTGATCGATTAAGGCCTGGTATGAAGGTCATTGCTGTATCACGTGATTTGTTGGTGCGTTACAAATTAAAACATGGCACTTCTGTTAAAATTCGAGGGTTACCAGGTCGGTATCTTGTCTTGGATAAGATGAATAAGCGTTGGAGAAAGAAAATTGATATTTATATGGGGATGAATAAACGCAAAGCATTTCGTTGGGGGAAAAAGAAGGTGGTTATTGAGTGGTCAACATCTACATAATTCACTATTTTTTCATTGGAGGTATTGGGTTACGAGGTTTTAATCAAGCCTCGCAACCTAACCTACTCTCATGAAAATCAGTTTGCTAATTTATGGGTACGCTTTGTGCCATACACATTAATATATGTGTGCAAGTTAAGGGACGAATAAAAATCAAGACAATCTGCAAGAGTAAAATAACCGCGAGAGGTGATAAATCTACCATGCCAATAGTAGGAATAACATTACGAATAGGTCTTACCAATGGCTCTGTTAGGCTATATAAGAGAGGGGCAATGGCGTTACCTTGACCACTACCAACCCAACTCATTACGGCTTGAATTAAGAGAGCAATAATATAAATCCATACAATGGTTTTTAGTAGGTCGCCGACAATAAGTTTAAACGCACCCTCACCTGATACGGTGAGACCAAGAATAAACATAATTAAAAAGACTGCGACCGCTTTAATACCGATTGCTGCCAGTATTGCAGCAGTATCTATTTTGCCAATAGGAGGGACAAAACGCCGTAGCGGAGCGAGTACAGGACTAGTGACTTTAAGCAAAAATTGTGAAATAGGGTTGCGGAAATCTGCACCAGCAAAACCGAGTAACATGCGAATCAGTAAGAGTGAAATATAAAGATCAAACAGTGTTTCGACCAGAAAGATTGCGGCTTCTTGAAAGGCTGACATTTAACGGGGTTCCTTTGTTATAGCGGTGGTATTAAGGGGAGCATTTGCGAGCTCAATTGAGCGATCATTCGCAGCAGTCATGGCTTTTTCAAATAAATCAATAAGATGACCTTCATTGAGTACATTGAGAGCAGCTTCTGTTGTGCCACCTTTTGAGGTGACATTTTTACGTAGAACTGCAGGTGAGTCATTGCTTTCCAAGGCTAGTTTAGCGGCTCCCATTGCTGTTTGTAAAACGAGTAGACGTGCTTCTTTTTCATTGAGACCTAGTTTTAGCGCTGCTTTTTGCATGGCTTCCATGACTAGAAAATAATAAGCAGGACCACTACCTGATGTCGCAGTTACTGCATCAAGTGAGGCTTCATCGTCAAACCAGAGTACTAAGCCAACGGCACGAAGTATTTGTTCAGCCATACTTTTTTGTTCTGTCGTGACATGCCTATTAGCGGTCATTCCTGCAGCGCCTGCTTGTACGAGTGAAGGGGTATTGGGCATACAACGTACAACAGGAAGCTCATTGCCTAGCCATGTATTGATATTTTGTAGACGCATTCCTGCGGCTATAGAAATAACAAGGGGTTGGTCTTCTTTTATTTGGATTTTTATTTCATGGCAAACGTGTTGTATATAATTGGGTTTTACTGCCAATACAACAAGATCAGTATCTATTACTGCTTTATTGTTATCACTAAAAGTGATAACCGATGGCCAATAGCGCTTAATGCTGTCTAGCGCTTGCTCTGAGGGATCAGAGACACGGATAGTGAAGTCTGAATGGTCGCTAATTAATCCTGCTATCAGGCTTCGTGCCATATTGCCTGCGCCAATAAAAGTTACTATTTTGCTCATGTTTTTTCTTCGTCTAGACAAGGGTTAAAATTACTTAGGAGGTAGGTTTTCGTGCGCCAAAGATCGCTGTGCCAATTCTAACAATTGTAGCACCTTCTGCAATAGCTGCTTCCATGTCACCTGACATTCCCATAGATAGGGTATCAAGTGCATAGCCTTGTGCGTTGAGTGTATCAAGGGCATGACGTGCCTTGGCAAATGCACGACGTTGTTGAGCAAACTGTGTTTTATGTGCAGGAATGACCATAATGCCACGTAGTGTTAACCCTGAAAGGGTTTGTACTTGATCAGCGAGTTTTTTTAAGTCGTCAATGTTAATGCCTGATTTGTTGGTCTCTTCATCAATATTGAGCTGTAGGCAAATATTAATGGGGGGAGCATCACTTGGTTTTTGTTCGCTTAAGCGGCGAGCAATTTTAATACGGTCTATAGAATGTACCCATTGGGCTGATTGGGCAATTGAACGGGTCTTATTCGATTGAATTGGGCCGATATAATGCCACTCTATGGTGGAGGTGTTGGGGGTTATGAGTGTTGCTTTTTCAGCTAATTCTTGAGCATAACTTTCACCAAAGCAGGTATGACCGCATTGTAAACAATCTTGAATAGCTGAAGCAGGGTGGAGTTTACTCACAGCAAGTAATTTAACGCTATTTGGCTCACGCCTAAAGCGTTTTTCCGCTCGGCGGATGGCATCACCAATCATCTGGATATTATTACAGAATGTCATTTTCATATGTTAAAGTTTTGGGCGTTTCTTGTTGAGATTGCCTGACTTTAGCAGAATCAATGTGAAAAATCTTGACTGCTTTTTAAGCTTCTCATTCCCATCACCCATAAAATAATAAAACAAACAATACTTATGGATATTACACAACTTCTTGCTTTTGGCGTAAAAAATGGCGCGTCTGATCTTCATTTATCCGCAGGATTGCCCCCTGTTATTCGTGTTGATGGCGATATGCGTCGTATCAATATGCCTGATATGGATCACAAAGCGGTTCATGACATGATTTATGACATTATGAACGATAATCAGCGGCGTGATTATGAAGAAAGCTGGGATGCTGATTTTTCATTCGAGTTGCCTGGTGTTGCTCGTTTTCGTGTTAATGCCTTTGTGCAAAATCGAGGTGCAGCAGCCGTTTTTCGTACCATTCCTAGTGATATTTTGAGCTTAGAGGCATTGAATGCCCCTGCTATTTTTAAAAAACTTGCTACGATGCCACGGGGGCTGGTTTTGGTCACAGGACCAACAGGTTCAGGTAAATCGACGACATTAGCAGCAATGGTTGATTACAAAAATTCGACTGAGTATGAGCATATACTTACTATCGAAGATCCGATTGAATTTGTGCATACCTCTAAGAAAAGTGTGATTAACCAGCGTGAAGTCCATCGTGATACGAAAGGCTTTGATGCGGCGTTACGTTCAGCATTGCGCGAAGATCCTGATACTATTTTGGTGGGGGAAATGCGTGACTTGGAGACGATACGTTTAGCCTTGTCTGCAGCGGAAACAGGGCATTTGGTGTTTGGTACGTTGCATACGACTAGCGCGCCAAAGACGATTGATCGTATTATTGATGTTTTCCCTGCGGCGGAAAAAGATATGATTCGAGCCATGCTTTCTGAGTCGTTGCAGGCTGTTATTGCCCAAACATTATTAAAGAGAAAAGCAGGTGGACGGGTGGCTGCACATGAAATACTCATTGGCACACGGGCTATACGTAGCATGATTCGTGAAAATAAAATAGCGCAGATGAAATCAACGTTACAGACGGGAGCGAGTGTGGGTATGCAAACCTTGGATCAAAATTTGCTGGAGTTGATGAATACAGGTGTTGTTACACGTGAAGAAGCAATGAGTAAAGCAGATAACCAAGAATTATTCCAAAAACATGCTTTGGTGTAATTGTTCGGTAAGTGAGACTCACTTCTCTAATAAACTATTTATATAGATCTTCAGATAATTACGTTTACACTTCGTCATTCCGCAAGCCATGTGGATTATTTTTAAATCAGCAGGAACTCGCTACGCTCAAACATGCTTCTGATTAAAAAATAACACACATGACTTGCTTCTAGTTTTGGTATATCAAAAAAAATAATAATAAAAATAACGGGATGTAACAATGGATAAAGATAGTGCCATACAATATGTGCATAGCTTATTGCACATGATGGTTAAGAAAAAAGGTTCTGATCTTTTTATTACTGCTGAGGCAGCACCATGCATTAAACTGGATAGTCGTGTTACGCCATTATCTGAACAAAAACTCACTGCTGAACAAGTGCGTATGTTGGTGCGTTCTATTATGAATGATCGTCATTTGCGCGAGTTTGAGAAATATATGGAATGTAATTTCTCAATTAATTTGCCTAATGTTGCTCGTTTTAGGGTTAATGTTTTTACGCAGCGTGAATGTGCAGGTATGGTTTTGCGCCATATTCCAACTGATATTCCTAAATTTAAAGGCTTAGGTCTCCCTCCTATCATGCAACAAATAACGATGATGAAGCGTGGTTTAGTGATTATGGTGGGTTCAACAGGTTCAGGTAAATCAACAACATTAGCAGCGATGATTGGTTATCGTAATGAGAATGCTCAAGATCATATTATTACTATTGAAGACCCTATTGAATTTGTGCATGAGAATAAAAAATCATTGATTACTCAACGAGAAATTGGGGTTGATACCATTGATTATGAGATGGCAATGAAGAATACACTGCGCCAAGCACCTGATGTGATTTTTTTGGGGGAGATTCGCGATCGTGAATCAATGGAGTATGCAATTGCTTATGCTGAGACAGGGCATTTATGTATGACGACACTTCATGCGAATAATACGAATCAAGCGATTGATCGTATTATTAACTTTTTTCCTGAAGAACGACGTAATCAGTTATTAATGGATCTTTCCTTGAATGTAAAGGCGATTATTTCTCAGCGGCTGCTCAGACGTGTGGGTAACAAAGGACGAATTCCTGCGGTTGAAGTTTTAATTAATACGCCTTTAATGAGTGATTTAATTTTAAAAGGTAATGTTCCTGCGATGAAAGAGCTTATTGCTAAGTCCAATGAACTAGGTATGTGTACGTTTGATCAAACGTTATTTAGGCTTATTGATGCGGGTATTATTTCGCTAAAAGAGGGCTTACGTCATGCTGATTCTATTAATGATTTACGTCTTCAGCTTAAGGTGAATGGTCGAAACGCAAAAGCAGAAGATCTTTTTCAAGGAACAGAAGATATGTCAATGGAAGAAATTAGGGGGTCACACTTTTAATGAAAATTACACCTTATTTGCAAGCAATGGTTGATCGAGATGCATCTGATCTTTATTTAACAACAGGTGCGCCTGTTAGTTTAAAAATAATGGGGAAAATAAGGGCATTAACAAAAAATAAATTGAAGGCCGGCAATATTGCTATCTTGGCAAAAGATTTATTACGTGAAGAAGAATGGCATGTGTTTGAAGCAACAAAAGAAATGAATAAGGGATTATCTATTCCTAACACGGGGCGTTTTCGGGTTAATATTTATTATCAGCGTGGTGAAGTGTCCATGGTTATCCGTCATATTCGTTCGGAAATAAAACAACCCCATGAATTAGGCCTTCCTGATATTCTTAAAGTATTGGTGATGGGGCATGAAGGGTTACTGTTATTTGTGGGATCAACAGGGTCTGGTAAATCCACTTCAATGGCTTCATTGATTGAATACCGTAATACACATAGTGCAAGCCATATTCTTACTATTGAAGATCCTATTGAGTTTGCTTTTAAGCATGGAAGATCTATTATTGGACAGCGTGAAGTTGGTTTTGATACGCTGAGTTATAAAAATGCAATGCGTGAAGCAATGCGTGAAGCCCCTGATATGATTATGATTGGTGAAACCAGAGATACAGAAACAATGCAAGCATTGATTGGTTTTGCTGATACAGGACATTTGGTGATTTCAACCTTGCATGCAACGAATGCAACACAGGCTATTGAGCGTATTCTGTACATGTTCCCATCGGAGCAAAAAGGCAAAGTGTTAATGGATTTATCGCTTAACTTAAAAGGAATTATTGCACAGCGTCTTGTGCCTACTGCTGAAGGTGGTGTGACATTGGCTACTGAAGTGCTAATTAATACGCCTTTTATTGCTGAATGTATTCGTAACGGCAATCTTCAACAACTGAAAGAGTTAACGGAAAAAGGTCAGAGTGAGGGGATGCATACGTTTGATCAATCACTGATAGCACTATACCAATCTGGAAAAATTAACAAGGCTGATGCATTACATCATGCGAGTTCTAAAAATAATCTGGATTGGCAATTGAATTTTGAGGATAAAGAGAAAGGTACGCAAGAAAACCAAGTAGAAAAAGGATTTGAAAGATCGACAAGGAATAATAAATCATTACCAGAACTTCATTTTTGAGTCATATTTCACACCTCCTCTAGGCTCTATCGAGAGTCAGATAATTGCGTTCACCGATTAGAAGCAAGTCATGTACGTTATTTTTTAATCAGAAGCATGTTTGAGCATAGCGAGTTCCTGCTGATTTAAAAATAATCCACATAGCTTGCTGGGTTCGTCAGCGTGAATGTAATTATCTGAATATCTATATAACAAAGGGAAGGGAAGATCTTACTATTTGTTTTCAATCATTTGATGAATAACGGGGGTTAAGATAGCTTCCATTGCCATTGACATTTTACCGCCTGTTACTACTATCGTATTTCTGCGTGACATAAACGAGTCAGAAATCATGTTTAACAGGTGAGGGAAATTAACCCCTAGTTTTTCTGGGTCTGAAAAACGAATAACGACGAGACTTTCATCTGCGGTTGGAATATCTCGTGAAATAAAAGGATTTGAAGTATCAACCGTTGGTATACGCTGAAAATTGATATCAGTACGAGAGAATTGTGGGGTAATGTGGTTCACATAATCAGGCATACGACGCAAAATAGTATCAACAATAGCTTCTTCAGAATAACCACGTTCTGCATTGTCACGATGAATTTTTTGAATCCATTCTAGGTTTACACTGGGTACAACGCCTATACCCAGATCAACATGGCGAGCGGTATCATAGCCATCACCTGCTACTAGACCGTGTAAGCCTTCATAGAAGAGAATGTCTGTGCCTGCTTCGATTTCTTCCCAAGGGGTGAATTCTCCTGAACCTTGAGTACAACCAAGACGTGCATTATGTTCAGCGGCTTCTTCATCATTGTGTAAATAATAACGTTTCTTACCGCCGCCTGTTTCACCATAAGTGGTAAACAATAATTCAAGTGCTGGGAAGTCATTAGCCTCAGGACCAAAATGACTAAAGTTTTTATTACCTTTAGCTTCAGCTTTTTCAACGGCTAGTTTAAATTCAGCACGCCCTAAGCAATGAAAGCTATCTCCTTCAATAATGGCAGGGTTAATGTTTTCACGACGGAAAATATTTTCAAAGGCGCGCTTTACGTAGGTAGTACCTGCACCAGATGAACCAGTGACTGCAACGACAGGATGCTTTTGAGACATACATAATGCTCCAATTAGGATAAAAATTATAGGGATAAAGCAGAACCTGTTTGGAGAAAGTCAGAAGATCATATTGCTCCAACAAGCTTATACGAATGGGTGTTCCCAAGTCTGCAATATATAACGTGTTGGCTATTCTACCTAAATTCATTGACTATTCCAGTATCTCTAATCGGAAGTTTGTCTTTACTGGAGAAGAGTTATCCACAGAGCCTGTGGATAACTCTGTGGATAACTTGCCTATAAAGGAAGTAGTTCCTTATAAAGCCAGATGGTTTATAAGCGAGTTAGTCTTTAGGTATTGTTTAAAAAACATTATTATTCAATATGTTATGTTGATTTTGGCTATGAGGGGCTTGCCAAAATATTGTGTGATTTAATGTATTGTTTTTTATCAACAGCTTGTGTATAACTATTGTGTATATTTCTATTTTTAAGACACAATATGTAGTGCCATGTACTTAAAGTTGCCTAACTAGCTTATTTTTTAGTTCCGCATTTACCTTCGCCACATTTACCTTCTTTTTTAGCTTTATCTGCGCCGCACTTACCCTCGCCGCCACATTTGCCTTCTTTCGCTTTTCCAGCAGTATCTGTTTTAGCCGCTGGAGCTGTTGCTGCTGCATCAGTTGTCTTTGTTGTTGAACTACAAGAAATTAAACCTGCTGCTAATGTAGTGCTAACAGCTGCTATTAATAGTTTTTTACGTGAAATCATGTTTTACTCCTGAGTGTTATTTAAAGTTGCTTATAAAATATAAAGCGCAGTGATAATACACTACTTTAATGGCTTGCAAAAGAAATGTACGGCTTAAGTTGTCGTTTGGATTCAAAAATCAATAAAATAAACGGTTTAAATACAGCCTTTTTATGAGATTTTTTTAGCAGTGAGAATCACTTGTTATTTTTTATCTAATTGTCATTTATTACTGTTGTTAAGTGTGACAAGTTTTATTAGGGAAAATAACAAGTGATATTTACTCATACTTTGAGCTATAAAATGATTAATTTGTCTATTTATAGATCAAAGCATTCATTGTGAAAATGATAGTGATAGTGATAAAGATGGGGGGTTAATAATAACTATATATAATCATTTATAAATGTATCTAATTGTGATCTATTGACGGCTCCTACTTTAGTTGCTGCGACTACGCCATCTTTAAAAATCATTAAGGTAGGAATCCCTCTGATCCCATATTTAGGGGGAGTATCTGGATTTTCATCAATATTGAGCTTGCCAATTTTTATGTCACCTGTTTGAGCAACTTGATCCAAAATGGGGCCGATCATTTTACAAGGGCCACACCATTCTGCCCAATAATCAACCAGAACGGGATCATTGTTGTCTAAAACTTCTGTTTTGAAATTAGCATCAGTTAAGGTTGTTATGTTAGCACTCATATGTTTTTACTCCTGATAATTGTAAAGGATATTATCTATTTTAATGTGAAAAATTCAAGCTAATTTATTTCAAGCGCGGTTTAATAGGGGCTGTTATGATCTACTTATTTCCTTGCTTATTATATAACGTATTGATCAGATGAGTATTTAAATAGCATTCTTATTATTAGGATATAGGCAATAAATTACTATTTTGTTTGTATTTTTCTCATATCGTATATGTATTTGAGGGGGAGGGGCTTGAACTTTCATTATCGTGTGTTATCTATGAAGGTGACGTAAACTTTATAATATCTAACGTCGAGGAGAATAAAGTAATGAAGAATAAGGTAATTGTTTTTTTGCTGTTTACATTGATGTCATTAAATGCGGCAGCATTGCCCCGTGCCTTTCAGGCGAGTTATACCGTGGAGAAAGGTCGTTTAACGATAGGTGAGATGAATATATCACTTGTATACAATGGCAGTGCTTATAGTTATAAAAAATCAAGTAAGGCGAAGGGTTTAGCAAAGATATTGAGTGGTGATCGTATTACTCAAAATGCTGCGGGAAGCTTTCAAGGCAATTTCATGCAGTCTAGTCACTATTTGTATCATCATAAAAGTAAAAGGAAAAATAAAAAAGATGATTTTACTTTTGTGAACCCACGTTTAGTGAAAGGTACTTATAAAGAAGCTTATGAAACAGCTGTTCCAGCTGGAACAGTAGATAGGGCAACGATGGAGTTACTATTAGCACGTGATTTAATGGAGAATAAAAAAGAGTTGAGTTACAGCGTTGTTGAAAAAGGTAAGCATAAAGTATACAAGCTACGCCGTTTAGGGAGTGAAACTATCAAGATAGCAGGGCGAAATTATGTATGTGAAAAAGTAATTGTGGAACGTAATGACTCAAACCGTAAAACGATCTCATGGTTAGCAGAGGAGCTCGATTATATGCCTGCTCAGATTCAGCATATTGAGAAAGGCAGCTCGATTATGACGCGTCTTATATCGTTATCGTTTAAATAGTAAATCTATAAAAACAACTGTGAAAATAGCCCAACCTCTTTTTCAGAGGGTGGGCTATTTTTTATGCTTTACTTTCAATAATCGTTACTGTATTTCCTGTATGACTGGTTCTCCCAATAATAATAAGGTGTTTTTTCTTTAGTCCTTGTTTAATAAGATAATGTTGTATTTTTTTTGCTCGGTTAAAAGCAAGGTCTGATTTTTTTGAGCTAACGATTATTTCGATTGTTTTTTCAGTGTTTTTGAGTTTTACAGCGAGAAGGACAAGAGATTTTTTTGCGCTAGACGTTAGTGTACTTGTATTTTTCTTAAATTGAATAGTTGATGCATCAAAATCAATAGAGGTTTTATCTTGTGTGCTATTTTCTGATGCTATTTTTTTGTTTTCATTGTAACGCGACATTGCGGCTAGTATTTTTTCGTATGCTTCTGAACTTTTATATGCTGTTGTCGATTTTTTTTCCTGTTTTACGCGTGTTTCTTGGATGGTATTACTACTCTTTTCCTCTGTTTTTGAGAAGGAGAGCGAGTTGTTTTTTATGTTGCTAATGTTTTCATTATTTGTTATTAAAGGAGGAGGGGGAAGGGGGGTTGTTAAGTCTGTTATTGTTTGTTGTGGGCTTTGTCTTTTTTGTGTTGCTGCTCGTTTTTCATGGGGGACAAGTTGGTTGTCAATAAAATGTATACCACATATTTTAGTTGTTGATGTTTGTGCTTGTTGTATATCTTCTGGTGTTGTGACAGTGCCTGATAAGGTAACATCGCGGCCAGAAAGAGTGACGGTTGCTTCAATGCCTTTTTTTTCTAATTCTTCAGTTATTTTTTGATTGAGATCTTTTTCTATTTCTGGGGCAATCAATACAATAGAAATGACGAGTAAGATAATCATTGACAGTGTAAATAGTGCTACAAGCAGTAAGTGATGGCGGTTTTCTTGGGATTCTTGTTGTTGCGTATCTGGCATACTCATACTCCGTGTTTATAGCAGAAAATTTGGCATCCTTTAACTAATTATTTTTACTCGTATACATCTAGAAATTCTGTGGGTTTTTTAAATTTATCAGTTAATTGTTTGGCAAGTGTCACTTGTTATTTTTTATCCAATAAAACTTGCTACACTCAAGTATCTATTGGTTAAAAAACCACAAGTGACACTCATCTTTCTAAGAAACTATTTAGGTGAAACGCTATAGGTCGTTATTGAAAAATTTTAAAGTACAGCTAGCAGGCTTTCTGCCATTTCTTTTTGTTGTGAGGTTCCTTCTTTGAGAACTTCTTCAAGTATTTCTTTTGCTTCTTCGGAGTATCCCATTGCTTGATAAGCACTAGCCATATCAAGTTTTATTGCACTTTCTTCTTCACTTAAATGTATAGTTGTTTTTTTATTGTTAGTTGCTGGTTCTTTGGTGTCATCGATACCAGCTATGTGATTGACCGGTGCTTTTTCTATATTTGAATGAGGAGGTTTTTTAGTTTGTGTTTGTTGAGGCTGGGCTTGACTCTTTTTTTCTAGAGAAACAGGAAAGGGATTGGTATCTGTTTGGCTAGATGTTTTTGATTTCTTCCACCAGAAAAGACCAAGTAATGCAAATACGGGAAGAAGTGACCATAAATAAGTTAGCTTGCTAGAGGCACTAGTCTTTTCTGCTGTTTCATTGCTATCACTACTAAGATCAGCGAGTGAGTCTAATCCGCTTATTGTTTCAGATTGTGGTGCTGTATCGTTGTCAGTTTTATTGCTATCACTACTAAGATCAGCGAGTGAGTCTAATCCGCTTATTGTTTCAGATTGTGGTGCTGTATCGTTGTCAGTTTTATTGCTATCACTACTAAGATCAGCGAGTGAGTCTAATCCGCTTATTGTTTCAGAT
>CAYNGN010000031.1:0-12063 GCA_964396615.1 uncultured Thiothrix sp.
TTGAAAGAAGCTTTTAAATTGTGTTCCCATAATCAAATACATCAAGCCCACACCCATCATGAAAAGGCTACCCATTTGACTCAGGCTTTCTTCAATATCATCAAGCTGTCCTGCAAAACTTAAGTCAATATTGGGAAAGGCATGTTTTTTCTGATCCCATTGTTCTAATAATAATTTATTCGCGGCAACGGTATCTAAATTACATTTCGTATAATCAATATCGCTACCATAGCATTCCCAAAATCCTGCTTTAACCTCATGTTTTTTTAAGTCCGCCGATAAGGTAATGGTGCGGCGAAAGTTATAGTGTTTAATATTGCTTAATGATAACGTCCGTACTTGTTCAACCAAGGAACTCAACGGCACGCTACCGCCTTTGGGGCTGGGAATGGTAAAACGCAATAACTCAGAAATATCATTAAATTTTGTCGGTTTTGCTTTAACACGGATTTGTACTTTTTCGCCTTTGTCTTGCAAATCAGCAATCACTTCACCGTCAACTAATAAACGTAAAACCCGTGCAATTTCATGGGCATTAATACCTGCACGGCGTATGGCATCGTGTTTTAAGGTGAGCTTTAGTTCTTTGCGTGGTGGGGTTGAGTCATCCGTAATATCAGTCAAACCACCGATCTTGGTTAATATTTCGCGTAATTTTTCTGTTGCTTTGCTGACTTCTTGATAATCATCGCCGCGCACTTTGACATTAATTGCCTTTTCAGCGGGGGGACCACCTGCTAATTGAAGAAAAGAAAGAGTGTCTGCACCTGTTACGCTCATTACATCTTCGCGCATCTCATCAATAATCACAGAAACAGCGCGTGAACCCGCAGAAACAGGCTTCAGGCTGACAACAACTTGGGCATAGCGCTCGCCATATATGGGTTCTACCTCGGTTAACATCAATCCCGCATAAGAGGCGATAGAACGTGCATCTTTCGGTTGGAGGTGTTTGCGAATACGTGCTTCAACGTCTACCGCCTTTTGTAAACTTTTATCAAGTGGTGTGGCGCTAGGCATTTCAACATTGACATAAAAAATACGCAAGGTATCCGCAGCGAAGAAATCCATTTTAATTAAACCAGCACTCATAACACCGACAGCAATAAAAAAGGTCAGCAAAATACTGCTTAAGGTTAGCGTCGGATAACGTAAAATCTTAATTAATAAACGTGAATATTTTAGCTGAATCCAATGCGTCATTTTTATGCGCATGCGTTGTATGCGTGATGGTTTAGCAAAACTAATCTGCATCATCGTGATATGTGAGGGCAGCATCCAAAAGGCCTCAACTAAGCTAATTGCCAGTGCAAGAGTGACCACTAAGGGAATGACCTTCATAAACTCACCGAGTATGCCAGGGAGGAGCATGAGGGGGAGAAAAGCAGCCATTGTGGTTAGCACCGCACTCGTTACGGGCATGGCGACTTCTTTTAAGGCTTCTGTTGCAGCCGTAATGCTATCAGCTCCGCGTTGTAGGCGATAATAAATGGCTTCTACCACAACCACGGCATCATCAACTAACATACCTAGCACAATAACCACAGCTAAGAGTACGCTTACATTGAGTGTTTGCCCTTGGTGAGAAGTACCCAGAATGTACCCGCAAGAATAAAAGGAATAGCAATCATGGTTAGAAAGGCAATACGTGTGCCAAGGAAAATCCACGCGACGACTAATACCATGATTAGCCCAATTAACGCATTGGTTTGCATGACACTAATCGCTTCTCGTGTGGGTATGGTTTGGTCATCAATGAGTTTTAGTTGCACACCTGTTGTGCTTGCATACTGATTTTTAGCGTTAATATAAGTTTTTAGCTGATCAACAAGTTGTAAAACATTGGTATTGTCTTGTTTTAATACCGAAAACAAGACGGCAGGTTTACCTTCTATACGGACATCTTCTGTGGCTTTTTCACGGCGACGTTGGATGGTTGCAAGACGCGAAAGAGGGATTTCGCCTTCAATACCCTGTATGGGTAATTTGCCCAACTGTTGGGGATCATTGCTTTTGCCGACTAAACGCACCAGCCAGTTTTCGCCTTGTGTATCGACTTTCCCAGCGGCAATATCTTGATACCATGATTGTAGTGAGTCACTTAATACGGTGGGGGATAAATTGAAACGTTCTAAGCTTGCAGGATCAAACTGTATTTGGATTTCGGGTTTGTCTAAGGCAACAGCATCAACACGACTAACGCCTTTGGTTTGTTCAAGGTCTTTACGAATATTTTTGGCATGAATGCGTAGGTTTTCATCGTCTGCTTCACCGACGACGGCAATCATTGCTGCGGGGAAGGCGGTGGATGAGGTGAGTTCAATAATGAGTGGGTCAATGGTTTCAGCAGGAAGTTGGTCATTAATGCCTTCAATTTTACGACGTAGGTCAGCAAGGCGTTTCTCAAATAAGGCTTTATCAATATCATTAAACCTGACCAAAATATTGGATACATTTTCACGACTATTGCTTGAAACAAAACGTAAGTCAGGGATGCTACGAATCGCATCCTCTAGGGGATTGGTGATTTGTTTTTCAATATCTTCTGCACTAGTCCCTGACAGGGTGGTGAAGATAGCAATCCAATTAAAATTAATCGTTGGATCTTGTTGACGCGGCAGTTGTTGATAGGCAGAAAAGCCCATCACCAGTACGAGCACAAAGCTCAAGCTGGAAAGAACATGGTTTTGTAATAAGCGAGTGAACATTTATTTTTTGTTATTCAGTGGTTTATTAAATAGTTTATTCAATAATGACGATTTGTTTGTCGTTGACGATGAGACGACCTGTATCAATAATGAGTGTATTGAGTGATAAAGTAATATCAGCGGCTTGTCCTTCTTGTGCCGAGTGTAGCGGGATAAATTTTACAATAGCTTGGTTTTTATCCTTGTTATTATCTTTTTTTCGCCGAGCAATCAGCACGCCTTGTTGCCTGTTGCGTTGTGATAAATAGTCTGCTGGTAATTGTGTTTGAGGGTGTTGCCATACAATGCGACCTGTCTTACCCGCAATAAGCTGGTGCTTGTTGTTTGTTAATGAAAAGCGGGTCGTTTGGGTTTGGGTGTTTTCTTTGATTAAGGCAACTATTTTATCTAAGTGTATAAGGGTGTTGTTACCATTGGTGTTGAAAAATACCTGTTTAGCGTGTTTAACGCTATCGGTTTTGTTACTCGAAAGTTCGGCAGTTACATAGAGTTTCGCAGTTTGTAATAATTCGAGTACAGGCGTATTAGGCGTAACAAGTTGTCCTTTTTGTACATAACGTTGGGTAATTTGCCCTGCAAAAGGAGCTTTAATCATGCAGCGTTCCGTATTTAATAGCGTATTGTTAAATTGTGCTTTAAGTGCTTTTAGGTCTTCTTGGATAGATAAGTGATCGGATTCTGCCTGTTCTAATGATGACTGTGGGATGGTTGATTGCTGAATGAGTTTTTTATTACGCTGAAAGGTTTTTTCGGCAAAGCGTGCTTGGGCTTTGCGTGCAAGGTAGGTGGCTTTGGCTTGTTGTTTGGCATAGTAATAGTCGCGACAATCAAGTTCGACTAAGACACTGCCTTTTTTTACGGTGTCACCGATATCGACAGTAATCTTTTTTACTTCAGCTGAAATTTGTGTACTCAGTTGGGATTGGTTGAGGCTGCTAATATGCGCTGGGGCGCTTTGTTCTGCATTTAAGGCAATGCTTTTGAGTGACTTGACGGTAATATGTGCTATTTCTTTTGGTGTTTGATTATGACTCGTATTGCTATAGGCAGCATGAGAGTAACTAAAACAAAAGCTTAGCAGACTTAATTGAGTAAGAAAAAGGTAAGTCCTTGTAAGGGTGAGGGGCTTATTATTTAATGGTTGTGCTTGCTTACTCATCATAACGTCTCATCGGGTTATTTATGGGAGTCAGATTATAGACTATGCGAGCTGCTTAACAATCCAGCCTGCATTGCCTTATTTCTTCTTGCCTTCTTTGAAACGTCCAAAGCGTTGGTAAGACCAGCCTTTGTCAAAAGCGTTTTCTAGCACGTACTGGCAAGAATAAAGCATTCTTTTTTTGCGTAGGAGGGCATCAGTTTGTAGGACTTGGCGACCTGTTTTATCGAAGAAGACTAATGCAGGAAAATGTTGAAAATTTAATGCTTTTACCCATTGAGCAGGCGTTGTAGCTGTTTTGTCAGGGTTAGTTAGGGCTGTTTTATTATCATTGGCATTGAATTTAACCACATGAAATTGTTTTAATAACTGGCGAACGGCCTTGATGGGCAGGATATTCTCGTGAAAATCGACACAATCTTGACAGTTATCTTCTTCAAAAAGTACCACTAAGGGGCGTGGTGAGGCTTGTGTTTTTGGGTCAAAGTTTACTTGCTGAGAATCAAAGAGTGTTGTGGCTACTGTTTCTTCATAAAGCCCTGAGATGAGTTGATCTGCCATACTGGGTTGGTAAGCCTTTTTAGGCTGTTGTTTGATATAGCTGTGTAGGTTTTGTGTGTGGTAATGTTCGTCAGCGACATAGTTTAAAATATGCTTAAACTGCTCTGGGGATTGGTAGCCAATCGCTTGGAAGACTTGCTTGCCTTGTTTGTCATAAAAAATAAGTGTTGGAGTAAATTGCACACCTGTTTTTTTGGCAAAGTCTTTTGCAGGCATTTCTTCGCCGTTAAAGTTGGTTATTTCAATATCATTGAATATTTCTAAGCCTGTTGGCATAAAGTCTTGTTGTACTTTTTTGGCAATTTCAGCATTTCCTAGACTTAAGTTAATAAACTTATCGCAATAAGGACAGCCTTGTGTCGTGAAGAGTAGAAAAGCGCCTTTTTTTCCTTGTTGCACGGCCTCGCTTAAATCTTCTTGATAATTTAGAAAGTCACTTTGATGAAACCAAGCGGGGTATTTTATTTTACCCACAAAGTTATCGTTGAAGGTGTCTTGATAGACTTTTTGTAGGTCAGCAACGGAACTTTGATTGGGAATGGAGCTTGCTTCAGGTTCATCTGTTTGTTCTGTCGTTGTATTTTTATTGGTGGTGGTTGTTGATGGTGATAGTGCTTCAGACTCTTTTTTCAACGCATCAATAAGGCTGTTATTAGAAGTAGGTGCTGTTTCAGTTTCCTTGGCATAAAGGACGGTATTTGTTGTCATTACTAGAATAAGCATGACAAGGTGAACATAAGTATGATTGAAACGTAGTAATGGGAAAAGCTGTGACATGAATATCTCTTATAGGTCTTGATTAACACTAACGGTGGTTAAGCCTATTTGCAGCCAATCTTGCAAGCCACCGCGATACCAGTATATTTTCTCAGCAGGATAACCTAAGGCGAGTAGATTTGTAATCGTTTTTTTTGCTTGAATTCCCCATATACCATTACCAAAAACTAATAACTCTTTAGCTGTGGAAAAATCCCATTGGTTTCGACCTTTTGGATCAGCGCCTAATAACACAAAAAGCCTTTTTACAATGGTTGCATCTATTTTGTTATCAAACACAGGGAAGGGTAAGTTAACGGCACTAGGTATGGTTGCTTTTGCATACCATTGTGGTAATCGACCATCAATGAGTACACCTGTGCCTTGGCTGGTTTTATGGCTTAGAAAGGTGAGTAATTCTAGTTCGCCAACAATGTTGATCTTTGGTGCTATTTGAAACGGCTGTGTACAAAAAGGAGGGCAAGCCCGTGATGTTCTGGCAAAGCTATTGGTTAGGCGATGATCAGGGTTTTGTTCCCTTTGTATACGGATCATTCTCCCCCGATGTTTGACATCAAGATGATGGAGGTCTTTGGTAATAAAGATCGCTTTTCTTTGAAACTCAGACGGTGCTGCTGTTGCGCTAGGTAAAAAAGTAAAAAATAGGCTTAGATAAAGCAGGATTGGGATTAAATAGTTTGAGTCTGTAGGTCGTTTAAAGCCATGTGCCATGATTTAATCCTATTTTGGAAGAGGGCGGATAATCGAGAATAATGGCTAGTATAGTTATTTTCTTTGATAAATAAAGCAGATTGAAAAAATGCGGGAATGGTGAGTTGATCTAGAGCGATATAAGGCGATATTCGTCCCCAGTATTTAGAGGACGATGTTTTTAGTCAGCAATTCCCGTTTCAGTTACAAGTCGATATGGTTGCAATATATTTGCAACGAAGATTCAATAGCTTACGCTTAAAATTGAATTAATTCAGCTTATGAAGTATATATAACGGGAACTGCTGGTTTTTAGTCACTAATAAATTTAACGTAATTCTCGCCAACTCCTAATACCTGTGGTAAACAGATCTTTGATGGTGAAGCTGGCATTAATGTTAGCATTTCCACTGGTATCTTGATCAGCCATACCAAAGCCTAATAGCTTATCTGCACCTAATAAATTGGCTAAATGCAGTGTTCTTGCTTGACCGCTTCCTAAGGCAATAGGGTTACTTATCGTCGCTGGGGTGGCGTTTGTGGTATAAAATGTATTACTAGGGAAATAACCATTACCAAGTTTAAAGAAGTAATAATAGGACAATCCGTAACATGCATTATTGCTAGGCTCTAATGTGACAGGAAGGACGATACTATCGGCAACAATATAGGCATTATCAGTAATATGAGCATCACTCGGTAAGGCAGTGATGTTGTTGTCTGATACTGATGTTGTTCCGTTGTTCCATTTGTTACTGCCTGAAACATAACTGCTCCACATTCTAACCCATGTTGAACTCGTAGTGTCGTAGCTGAAAACAGTGAGGCGACTCTCGGATTGAGCGCGTAGATAACGTTTATTATTGCTAGAAGATTTTACGCTACCAATGTATAACACAGGATCTGTGGCATTGGTATCCAATGAAGTAACGGCCGAAGTTAGTGCATTGAGTATATTGCTTGTCGTTTCTACGTTACCATTTGTTTGTAGTAATGGCGTGGCATAAATATTACCCACATCATCACCGATATAGAGTGTTTTTGTGGTTGCGTTATTGCCAATAATATAGGGAGTTGATGTCGCTGTAAAAGGGAGTTGTACCATTAAGGGAGCGTTGTTATTGGTTACCTCCCTAATATAAAGTGTTGAGCTGTTTGCCGTATTTCCTGTTGCAATATAAACAGTGTGAACAGCTTCATTACCATCTTTAAAATAAGCACGTTTACCATAATTAGGTGCGCTGACTTTACTGGCACTAAGATCTTCATCCCATACCACTGCATCAAGGTCGCTAGATGTATCGTTCTTTAAGCGTAATACATAGTGTCCTAGTCCTTGTTTATAACTACCAATAATATAACTCTTGTAACTGGTACTGCTGTCCCTTAGATCAAGGAAATCAATTGTGCCTTGCATATAGTGTTGATCGTTAAAGGTGCCTGTATTTTGTAATTCAGTAACTAAGCTACGTGGTATCCAACCCCAACCTAAATCACCATCTGACTGATTAAAAGCATATAAGAAACCATCATCACTACTGGTTAAGATGCGTTAGCTACGTTCTGAAACGATAGTGGTGTAATAGGGACGATAATAGGGATCTTGAAGATAATTGAGTGCGTCGGACTGGTTATCTATCAGTGTAAGGTTGTTGCTTGAAGATAATGTACCTAGTGCTGCTGCATATAATACATTCTTTAGCGTAGTAACCGTTGCTGCATCTGTAGCAAAGTCCGTTGCGGTTAGACCTGATAGAAGTGCTAAGTTGCCACTGGAATCGGTTGAATAAAAACGATTTTCTCTTTCAGTATCGGTCATTTGTGTGGCAGCATCCCAGAGTACGGAGCCACTAGGTAAACCAGAGGCATCAACGGCAAATGCTTTTAAATGACCTGTTTTGGTTGCAAGCGTTGTTGAGCCAAGAAACAGTTTATCACCGCTTTTTAAGCCTTGTGGTGTTGACAAGCCTGCATTGATGTCATTGCTTAAGGCAGTACAGCCATTTGAGGGAGGAAGTTGCGTTATTATTTTACTGCCTGTGCAGGACATGCCTTCAATATCACCTGAAACAACATTGTCTATATCTTCTTCAACTACGATTATATTGCCTGTTAATAAATCAATTCTGAATATTTTATTTTTGTAAGTAGGTAATGGGTTGCCTCTATCATTTTCGGTGTAGAGATAGCCATCTTCAGCAAAAGCTAATGATTCAGCATCAATACCAGGGATGGTTAGTGTTGTTTTTAGGGTTAATTGACCCGTACTGGTATCAACAGAGTAAATTTCGACAAAATCTTCATTGTCATGTCGATCATCGATAACGAGAATTTCACCCGTCACAGGATTTACTGCTAACCCTGCAACATAGGCATCAGTCCCATCAGGAAAGAAAAGTGGTAGGCTGCTTAGAGGTGCGCTATTTGTAAGGTCTTGTGCATCATATATTTGAAGTCTTGAGTGGCTTTGAGGCGTGAGAACCATTAAACGTTCGCTTCCATCGCTATAATGGATAAATTCAGCGCCAACACCTTGTTTGTCTAAAAAATTAGATTTTATGAGTGTTACGGTTCCATCCATCGCAACTTTATATAAGTCTGATGGATTGTCTATGCCTAATGTTGGTTGATGGAATGTATAAATCGCATTATCACTTGCACGATAGGTTGCACCTTCACCATTAAGAAGCATCGTTGTATTTACTTTAGTTGCTGGAGTGCTTTTATTCAGGTCAAAGCTATAGAGTTCAGCAACATTATCCGTCATAGCAAAGCATTTGGGGAGCGTTGTTTCAGGGATAAGAGCGGCTTGAGCACATCGAGCAGCATCGCCTTCAGAAGGGAGTGTTAGTTCAGAAAAAGATGTTGCTGTTGTATTTGGACTCGTGGGATTGGTTAAATCAATACGGTAAATAGCGGTTGAATTGCCATTAAAATAGAAGTAGCCTTCTCGATCAAACCACGTAGCATTCGGGTTGGTGCTAAGGCTTATACCTATGTTTCCCACCAAGGTGACTAAGCCCGTATTGGAATTTATTTTATAAAGTTTGTTATCAGTCCCTATTGCATAGAGATTGCCATCACTGGGGTGAAAGGCAAAGTCAGCAATAGCTTTTGCATTGAAAAAAGTATTATAGGTATTGGGATTTAACGTAATAGATCCTTCATATTGTAGATAATTTGTTGATGAGGGATTAATATTCACTTTGTGGATTTTCCCACTTTGAATATGCCGTTCTGCCAGATATAAGATTCCCTCTGATGATACATCGCCTGAATGATAAGAATTGGCAGGTAAGCCTGTGATGGTGTGTGAAATAATATTATAATTTTTATCTACTCGAACTACCTTGTTATTAGGTCTATCATAACCCCAGATAAATCCATCTTTAATATTATAGCCAATGGCATTGATATTGGTGGGGTGAAATGAGTTGGTGTTATTAAGGGAGGTCGCTGTACCCGTTGTTAGATCTACGGAAACGCCTTCTGTAGGAGAGTTCATGCCATTTTGGCTCATAAATAGGTAGGAGTCAGTAGTACATTCAAAAGGTTCTGCTGGGCTGAAAAAATGAATGCCTTCCCAATCAAGATGACCTAATGTTCCGCCTGTATCTAAATCAGCGACTTCTGTCGGTATGCCTGTGGTTAAATCGACCGTAAACGCTTTGCCCTTATTGCTACTTAAGGTGCTTGAGCCATTTGATTGCACAACTAATAGTTCACCACTTGGGGTAAAGGTTAGTACCTCTATGTTATTTAGACCTATGCCTAATCCTGCAGAGCCAATGAGCGTAGAGTTTCCCGTTAGTTGGTGGTTAGCATTTTGTTCCAGTCGTAGCAGGATGGAAGGATTCATACCTATGATGGCATATAGCTGCTGATCTGGAGCAAATGCTAAGCCTTGTGCATAGGTATGAAGTTGAGCAATAGGCAGTGAAATAACCATTTCAGCATTACCTGTTCCCCAAGGATCTGCAACTACTGTCTCGCTGACAGGGTCATAAGCCTTAAAGGTTGCTTGTAAATTGTCATTCTGTGTGGGATTAGCTTCGTAAATAAAATACTGGTTTCGTGTATCCCAAACTAATGCTTTACCATGATTTTTTTGTTGTGGATCGTTATAGGTATTGCCTAAATCAACAGGACTAGTGAAACTATAGATACCTAAGCTTTCAATAATCTGCCCAATATAGGCGTGTCCTGCTATTGAACCATCGACACCTGTCCCCATTGCCAATGCCCATGTTTTACCATAATCATCAGTAGCAAGATCTTGAATATTGTAACCCAATGAGTAGCTACCTACTTGTACGATGTCAGGTGCGATACCATCATGAAGATTTTCACCTGTTAAATCACTAAAACGATCCGCCCCTGTTATTTTCCAGATGCGATGATTATTGTCATCGTCAATCAATATTGGCTCAAAAAAAGCCGTTGCTGTTTGGCTCCACAACAACATGATGATCATTAGTACTAGTGAATGGAAAAGTAGAGCATATCTATGCTTATGAAACTCTTTTTTTATGCTAATCATAGTGACTGTTTTTATTATTTTTATAGATGTAAAAGTAGTTTATGCTAATGAGATTTTTGACAATTTTTAATTCCTGTCGTAAAACTTTTGGTTAGCTTAATTTTAAGCTAACCAAAATACATAAGGTGTTATTTTTTGACAACGTTATTATGACAGTGGGTATGATTAAAATAATGAATGCCCTTCCATGTGCTGCTTAATCCGGACTACAGCAAGATGACGAAGCAATTTGTGTGGAGGGACAAGGATAATCGCCATAACAACAAAATACACAGCATTCACCTTGCTTGGTTTTTATCACTTCTTTGCACTCAGGACAGCGATAGGCGTATTGGCAGGTGTTTTCTAACATGGTTTCTGGGGTTTTGAAATTGCATAAAGGACAAGTGAGAATAGAATCAAATAACATAATATAAGTACAATGAGTGATGGGTGGCAGAATCACCAAGATAGACGTTACGAGGCAGAGCCTCGTAACCCGATGATAGTTTAGTCGCTGTTGCTATTTTTTTGGCATATAAATATCCGTGCATGTTCCCTCAGCCACTTCAGAAGCAAAGTTTAGCGTCTCTGATAAGGTTGGGTGGGGATGAATAGTCAAACTCATATCTTCAGCATCGGCACCCATTTCAAGGGCTAATACCGCCTCAGCAATTAACTCACCTGCATGTGTCCCCACAATTCCTGCGCCAATGAGCTTGCCTGTTTCTTTGTCAAATAACATTTTAGTTAAGCCTTCATTGCGTCCAATGGATAGGGATCGTCCACTGGCTGCCCATGGAAAAGCCCCTTTTTCAATCTGAATGCCTTCGGCTTTGCATTCTGTTTCCGTTTTTCCCATCCATGCGATTTCAGGATCGGTATAAGCAACTGAAGGAATAGTACGCGCATCAAAAAAGGCTTTGTGGCCTGCAATGACTTCAGCAGCAACTTTAGCCTCATGGGTGGCTTTGTGTGCCAACATAGGCTGGCCAACAATATCACCAATGGCAAAAATATGCGCTTGGTTGGTACGCATTTGTTTGTCAGTAGCAATAAAACCATGCTCATCAACCATCACACCTGCTTTTTCAGCATCAATAAGTGTGCCATTAGGAATACGACCAATCGAAACCAGTACTTTATCAAAGGTATCCTCAGCAGGCGCTTTTTTGCCTTCAAAGGTACAGACTAGACCCGCTTCTGTGGGCGTAATAGCGGTCACTTTGGTTGATGTGTAAATTTTTTCGTATTTGCGTTTAATACGTCTTTCCAATGGACGGATTAGATCACGATCAGCTTCAGGAATGAGCCCTTTTGATAATTCAACAATAGTAATCTTCGCGCCCAGTGCGTCATAAACAGTTGCCATTTCTAAACCAATAATGCCACCCCCTACTACCAATAGGCGTTGTGGGATATTTTCTAATGCTAATGCATCGGTTGAGTCCATCACGCGGGGATCATCCCATGGAACAAAAGGAAGCTTCGTGACACGAGAGCCTGCGGCAATAATCGCATTGTCAAAGCTAATAGTGTTTGTTGTGCCATCATCAGCAGTCACTTCAACCGTATTGGCGGAGCTGAAACGTCCGTAGCCTTGAATAATAGTCACTTTACGTTGTTTCGCCAGTTGTGCGAGTCCTCCT
>CAYNGN010000032.1:0-11986 GCA_964396615.1 uncultured Thiothrix sp.
TTTAGTACTTCAGGTAAAGGTACAATTGCTTTAATTGGAGAATTGCTGAAGTCTGTATCAGCAGGGGTGACACTCATTGCAATTGCTCCTACAGGGAGAAGTGTTTTTTCTGTCGTTGATGTTGGCAATGTAGACGGTATTTCAACACCCGTAAGCAATGTTAGGCTAACGGCAGTAACAGGGCTGCCAGCAGGCGTTTCTACCTTAACTGCTTTTATACCCGTTGTAGCTTGAACATCATCTGTACCTGATGCAGTTCCAGGAGAAATATCCACTGAGGTAGCCGCTGCACTCATAATTGTTGGTGTTACTGGAGCATCTGATACTGAGACATCGACATCTTTATACTGTGTAAGAAAGTTTGAGCCTATAAATTCTAGTTGATGCTTACCCGTTGCAGTAGGATCAACGCTAAAATTTCCACCATTAGCTGTGGTGTCATTAGTTTTTTGCAATAATTTTGCTGCTAATGTTAGTTTGACAGCAATACCATCAATTGGTGTTCCATCTCTTTTTGTTACTGTACCAGAAATTGCAGGCAGCGCCGCTGTTTCAACAGTACTAGGGGTACTTGATGATGAACCACCACAACTTGTTAATAACAATGCGGTTATGGCGCTTATAGTCAACGTATAAAAGATACGTTGTGGAGAACGATTAGAGATCATTTTTAAACCCTGTTTATATTTATTTAATATGTATTAATAACAGCACCTTGTTCATAAAAATCAATAAATTATATCGAAAAAAAAGCAACATATAATTAAACGTAAATAAGCTGTTTATCTTTATAGGATTTATTTATTCAAGTAATTTAAAGCACTGTTAATGATTGTGAATGAGAAAGGCGAAGACCTATCAATCAACTATTTATTTCTAACACTAAGCAAAATCACTTTCTAAACGACCCGCTATAAAGCAAAGTAGTTACTTTATAGCTTAGATAAAAAATAATCTCGTGTAAAAACAGCCACGACAAGATAACTCCCAAGCAAATATAAATAGTTGACTAATTATTGATGGATTATAGAGCAATTTACCCCCACCAATATAATTATTTTATATATTTTATATAAAATATAAATAATAACACCTAAATATTTGATTTTTATTGAGTTACCATCACATACTAGCTATCATCATTCTAAAATGACTAATGGCTAAAATAACGGCAATATGACGAATAAAAATCCTTATAGGTTTTCACGTGTTAAATTTCAGTTATACGTGATAATTTAGCGTATTTAATTACCTAATGATAATATTTAAGCACAAAAGAGATTATTTCCTACTGATAGGATTCATCCTGTCCTTTAAAATAGACCCTTAATCTTTAAATAACAAATAAACAAAAAAACTCACATAAAAGTTATAAGTTTTCGATCATATTTCGATAGAATTAGTGGGCTTGAAGCCTTAGCTGAGGATGGCAATGCAGCCATTTTATTTGGTAATTTGTAGCATAATATCCATCTTTTGGGTGATTGCATATCATGTATCACCCATTAATGTTATTTGTTCAAGTGCAAATAATCCTCATCCTTGATCAAATAAGCCAGTGCGGTAAACAAATAGGTCGCTGGCAATTCAAGTCCATTATGCGAAGAAAGAGCCGACAAACCAAAAATCATCACAAAAAGCTTGGCATACCTCCCCGACTTCACCCAAATAAACACATAGAATAAGCTATAAATAATAAAACCAATAATACCTCGCTCAGCAAACATCATCAGCCATTCGTTATGCGGAGCAACACGTTCAGACCATTCATACGTGTAACCAAACCCAGCACCAATAATGGGATTGTCTACGCCTACTTTAAGTGCAGCAAAAAACAACTGTCCACGTTCATTGACAGAACCGTCACTGGTCTCACCGCTTAAACGTGACATCGCATCCGCAGATAAAAGGTGGGAAAATTCGCTCATCTTAACAAACTCAAGTGCTGCACCTGATGTAATCGCAACAATAAAAGCCACACCAATCAGCCCTGAGAAGAAAAGGGTAAGAAAACTGCCTATTTTCATATCCAAAGGATTAAGGCTTTGCTTAGTTCCACTTGCTCTTATCATCGAAATACCAACAATAATAATAAATAAGAACGCCCAACTGGTGCGTGAAAACGTTAAGATAGTGCCTGCTGCTGTAACAATAAACAATGGCCATATCCACTTCTGATCAACAACCAATGAGGCAAAAATTAAGCTAAAGGTAAGAATAAAGCCTGAGTAGTTAGGATTAAAATACAACCCAGCAGAACGCCCTGGGGTCTCAGACCATGTAACAGAATCAGAAAAATACTCTAAAACATTTATACCAGAACCAATAAGAATAGTCACAACAAGACCATATAGCGCTGCTTTTTGGATACTTTTATCCGTAATGAGTATAAAGAAACCAAGAAAAACAGCCAGCGATTTTATCTGGACAATCGCTGCACGATTTACCACTTCACTTTGTGATGATAAGGAATAAGCAAGTATGGAGCCAATAATATATAAACTCAGCCAAAGGACAACCCGCTTAGGAATATTACCCACCGATTTTTCAGTTTCAATAATAATGAAAAAGATCGACAGGGCAAAAAGCAATATATACCAATACATTTCTTTTACTGCAGGATAGAGAAACTCTAAGGTCGAGTAAGCATTCGTGGCAAACACTAAAACCAGTATAAAGGTAAAGGCTATTTTAATTTGTTGAATCATAGAAAAAGGTCACTAAACAATCAGGTCATAAAGGTATAAGGTTACTGGGATTGGGATGCTAACCATTGTTGGAAAATAAGGATATACCATAAGGTATAATGCCAATCGGTCTTATTAGTACAATGCTCATGCCACATCTGCCGTATTAATGCAGGGTTGAAATAGCCTTCATCGCGCAATCGTTGCTCATCAAGTAATGCTTCTGCCCATTCCTTAAGCGGTTCACGTAGCCAATGATCAATCGGCACACCAAAGCCCATCTTTGGACGATCAACAAGTTGCTGTGGAACATGTTGATACAGCAAATCACGTAACGGCCACTTTGCTTCACCCTTATGCATTTTTATTGTATTAGGTAAGCGCCATGCAAACTCGACAATATGATGATCAAGCAAGGGAATTCGACTTTCTAAACTCACACCCATACCAGCTCGGTCAACTTTTGCCAAAATATCATCAGGTAAATACGCCTGCTGATCAATAAACATCATGCCACTTCGAGGGTCATCAGCAAACCGATTGGAAAAACCATCCGTAAAATCAAAGGGGGTTTCAACTTCTTCTGCACCAATGACTAAGGCATTAGGATTCTTCCAGCCAGAGCAGGCAAAACGATACAACGCGTAGATATCTTTACCGTTTAATACTTCCGCGATTATCTTTAAACGCTGTGAAATACTTCCTGAAGACTCAGAAGCCGTTAGGTAATCCTCTGCCCAAAACAATAATTTATTAAAAACCACAGCGGGTAAGGTATTCACCGTTTGCTTAAATAACGTTCTCACGGGGTGTGGCAATTTATTAATGCGCTGTTGCCATCCTGTTACTAAGTTATACCGTGAATAACCACAAAATAACTCATCACCACCATCGCCTGACAAACTGACGGTTACTTGCTGACGCGCAAGCTCTGAAACGAGAAAGGTCGGAATTTGTGACGCATCAGCAAATGGCTCATCATACAGACTAGGGAGTTTAGGAATAACATCAAGGGCTTGCTGTGGAGTCACATAAAGCTCAGTGTGATGCGTGCCTAGATGATTGGCAACTGCTTTTGCATGTTCCGCTTCATTGTAACCTTCTTCTTCAAAACCAATAGTAAAGGTATTCACCGGCTGAGAGGATATATCCTGCATAAAAGCAACAACAGTGGATGAATCAATGCCACCTGATAAAAAAGCACCCACAGGAACATCCGCAATCATTTGTCCGCTAATTGCTTTTCTCAGTAAACCATCAAGTGTTTGACTGGCTTCCTTTGCAGTGCCTGTAAAAGGCTCAAGTGAGCCCTTTTTTTCTGCTGCATCAATCGACCAGTAAACGGTTGATTCGGGGGTAACACCCGATACTAAGTCATCCGTTGCGATTGCTAAATAGTGACCAGGCTGTAATTTATAAATACCACTATAAATAGAATGTGGCGCTGCAATATAGCCATAACGTAAATAGGAAGCTAAGACATTGCGATCAATTTCTCCATCCCATGCAGAATGAGCACGTAAGGCTTTGAGTTCGGAGCCAAATAGAAATACACCTTGCTGCCAACCAAAATAAAGCGGTTTTTCACCCATACGATCACGAGCAAGATATAATTTCTGTGCTTGCTTATCCCATAACGCAAATGCAAACATGCCTGTCATACGTTTAAGTGCTGCCGCAACACCCCAGCATTCAATAGCAGCAAGAATCACTTCAGTATCCGAATGCCCATGCCAGCGATAAGCGTGTTCTGCTTCAATGTCTTGCCGAATGGCTTCAAAATTATAAATTTCACCATTAAAAACAATGATGAAACGTTCCGTGGCTGAAGACATGGGTTGATGACCCGCCGCTGAAAGGTCTTGAATAGATAAGCGACGATGCCCTAAGGCAATATGCGCGGTATCTGCGGCATGATCAAACCATTTTCCCGCATCATCAGGACCACGATGGATAATTTTATCCAACATATGGGTGAGCGTCTGGGAAACATGATCAAATGATCCTGCTACTTTATGAGTATTGATAAAACCGCAGAAACCGCACATAAATGAAACAATCCAAAGTAAGGAAGAAAAATTTTTCTATAAAAAGCTAATTATTATAAAGTAATAAGCTTAACAAATGAACATCTCTATAGAAAGAAGGAAACACTTTACATCCTTGAAAAATTGATAAATAATCTATCACCATTTCTCGACCCCCATTAGGGTTTTATCGTTAAATAAGCGCAAACTCGCTGTCTCAATCAACAACAGCATCACTCATCAAACATCTAAGAAATATAAACGGAGGGCATACCCATGGATACTTTTGCAGTAGACAGGTTAACCACAACACACCCCTACTCTGATCTTCCCTTATGGACAGGCGCTTTTGAAGATAGCTTCCAGCGCGTTAATACCTATGACACAGAAGGACACGTTGTACTTGATACAGCAGGCGGTACAGGTCTACTAGGCGGGATTGTTAATGATCCTAATAATTATTATCTGATTGATCTTGATCAAAGCAACATTGATAAATTTGACGGTAAAAATAAGGTTTGTGGCAGTGTTGAAGACATGCCTTATGACGATGAAATGTTTGATCTCATTATTTGTCAAAGCGCTTTACAATATCTTGATAAAGAAGCCTATTTTAAAGAGTGTCATCGGGTACTCAAGCCAGGAGGGTATCTGTGTATGCATGAAAATGGTGCTTATAATCCCTTTATTAATCTCGTGCGTGGATGGCGAAAAATACTGACTCTAACCAATAAGAATTGGAAAGAGTACGACGACACAATCAAAGGCTATCTTACTAAAGGCATGCTGCCAACCGATGATTTTGAACTCATCTACGAAAAACCCCGTTATCTTTTTTCAACCATCTCTTGGATTGTTGAGTATGCTAAATTCAAAAAAACCGCCAAAGTGATTGAAAAAATATTTCTACCTGTTGATAAGGTATTAATGCAGCTCCCTCTACTCAATAAACTTGGTTTTCTCAATGTTTATCATCTGAAGAAAAAATAGTTTATCGTTTACCAACATCAATAATAACGTTATCAGTATACTGCTGATCGTTAGCATTACTCACACGCAACTGTAAAATATAACGTCCTTTTTCACTAAAGGTAACCGCTGTATCTAGTGCGTGTTTATTACCGAAAACAACCTTGCCGTTACCTGATAAGGCATGCCATATTATCTGCGGTGGGGTGTTTGATGAAAAATGAAGAGCATTAACACGCCCCTGTAGTATTGTTTTCGCCAAGAATTTTTTATATTTATTATCAATAACATAGGCGTAAACTCTTCCTTCATTATCTCCCCAATCACTATGGAAAATAACTTTAGAACCATCTGGACTAACACCCACCAGTGCATTTGCCTCATAACGTTGGTAGGTCGTACGGGAATGTGCCAATGTATTGACAATACCTGAATCATCCAGCTTGACCTCCATCACTTCCGTTGAGATATGTGGTCCATAATGGTCATCATTGGTATCTTCTACGGATGAAATATACGCCCAGCCAGGCTTTTTATAATTCCGTGCTGAGACATGCCCACAGACATAGCTTAAGCCTAAAAGATCGGTTTTTTTACCATTATCAATTTGAACCATACGCGCTGGACACATTTGTATCACAACTTCATTACCATCAGCATCATAACCAAAATCATCATGATTTACCTTATCTGATAACTTTCTTACGAGTTTAAGTCGTTGGTTATAAGCAAAAAAACCTTGCTTACTTGTCACCAATACATAGTTACCTGATTGTGACATAGAGGCGGTCATTTCCTCATCTTGCATGCGCATGGTTCCTGTTATTTTATCCTGAACAAGATCATAAACCAGCACACGCTCATCATCATGCAAGGCAATATAACGATCATCGGTTGATAATGAACTCATGTAATTAGTGGTTAGTTTTCCATAGTCCTTAAACGTATGTAAAATTGACCATTCTCCTGTTGTTAATGAGTAACGATTAAAGGTATTTTCATAAAGTCCATAGAGAATATCGGCATTAACATTAGACCAAAGAATTTGATCATACGCTTTGCTGGTTTTAGCATCCTTGCTGATATTACGCACAAATTCATAAGTAGTTGCATTGCGAATTTGACCAAAATTTAATTTAATTAAACTCATGTCCACGTTCCATACTTGGTCATTAGGATAATTGTGTCTTAACATCGCAGGATTATTGTTATAACCACTTTGTGATTCATCAGTAATACGCATAATTGTTGATTGATAGATAGGGTCACGAAAAGGTTGCAGATACATGGGTCTTTGCCTTTTAGGTATTAAGTTTGGTCCCTGCCAAACAGCCAGTATTTGTGGGTTTCCAGCATCAACAGCAAAAGGGGTGGGCATCACAGGCTGGATATCAGGATCAGAACGTATGGGGAGAGGAAATACGGGTGATACTAATACCTGTTCTAGTACTAACGGTATTGTTACTATTTGGTTATCATTTTGTCCTTGCTTATCTTGCATTAGCGGTGAGGCATGTAATTTACCTCCAAGTAACAATGTTACGACAACAAAGACTGAAATATAAAACAAAATGTTATAGAAAAATTTATGCAAAAATAGCATTTGAATATCCTTATTATCATCATTACAACGTCAAATGAACAATAAAAAAAGCAACTGCCAATGACAGTTGCTTTACGCTATAAGTATGATTATTCGTTATTTATGAATAGTGTACTTTCTGAGAAAACCGTTTCAATATAGATGCTTTAACATAAGCATTACTTCTAATAGCATCCCATAGTAGGCTTAAACCATGACCTGCATATAACACAAAGAAAGGCATCAGTGGCGCTCGAAGTCGCGAATAGGAAAAAGAGTTACCACTTGACATGCCAATATAAAACAATATGAGACCAAGTACTAAAAGATGAAACGCTACATATTGACTAGCGGTAGACCATGAGTTAATAACACCATAAATAAAGAACCCATAAATAACTAATAAATAGCCACCTAAAGCTCCCATTAGCACGAAATACCACAGTTTATACCCCACTTTAAGTTCTATTTGCTGCACCCAACTAAGTTCAGTGATTCCTTGCGGTGTTTCAACAGATCCCCTTGATTTTCCACCAAATGTTTTTAATTCATCCCATCCAGGCGTTAATAAAATTTGTGGCAAGTTTTTAAGCGAAAGCATAAGGTAATCATACTTATTCGCGCCAATAATCTCAAACCCCTTCTCTCTTTCATAAGCTAGTTTTTCACTTAATGAACTATAGTGGTCTGGTAATGTTTTCCTAACATCTGCAAATTCTTCTTCGGCAGTGCGACCTGATTTATGAGCGAGTACGGCTGATGCTTTAAAAGGGAGTAAAAGTGCTCCTTCATTATCCGTGAAAACATAGGCTCCGGTTAAATCACCATTACGCATATGCCATCCACCAATAATCAATGTATAGGGGATAACAATCAGCATGAGTACACTGACCAACTCTTTTGGCTTAAAGCCGATGAGTGACTTAAATGCGCTTAGACCCACAATAACAGGAATAATCATATAGTAATTAATGGGTCTAACCATTGTCCCTGCTGCAAGTGCTAAGCCCATCAATAACGCATACTTATAACGCTGCTTTTCATTCGTCATCATATGTAAGCTAAATAATACAAAAAGTAATAACGTAGGAATAAGCAACAGTTCAGACATCATCACTTGCGAGTAATACATTTGTAAGGGTTCAAAAACTAGTAAAGCAGCTGCAATGAGCCCTACTTTTTTTGACCATAACGTTGCCGCTATTAAATAGATCAGCCACACAGAAAAAATACTTACTAAAATTTGTGCAATAATAACCGCATAACGTGCTTCACCAAAAATAGAGTAAACGCCTGCAATAAACAAGGGATAGCCAGGAGGAGAGCGAAGGACTTCGGTTTTATTAAGGTCTTTTGGTTCGTAGTCATAAAAATTGCCGTTATCAATCAATGACCGTGCCGGCCTTTCGTAACGTGTTGAATCACCATCAATAACATTATTAGAATCAATTTGATAAACTTCATTAAAAATGATAATTCTAACAATTGTCGCAATGACCAGAAGAATGCCTAAATACAAACCAATACGTCGTTTTTTATTTCCTACATGAATTCCCATAACAATACCTTATTACTACACTAACACTGCAACCAATGACTATTCAGCGCTCCTTATTTTTCATAAACAGCACAGCAAATAAACATAAATTTATAATTTTTTAACTAAATCAACAATTTGGAAAATAGTACGAAACTTGAATAAAAATACAATAGTTTTACTTATGTTTAAGATTAGTTGAAACCCGAAAAACATTCTGTCTTATTTACTCTTAATCCTCAAATAAATATAAACATCATGAGAAATAAGAATAACAATAACTGATTCATCAATCAAAATAATTAATACAAACTGACGATTCATTGAATGACTTAGTAACAACCAAGACTATTGAAATAAGCAGGATACTCGTACTCGGTTTCCCTTTCCTATAGAGTAAAGGAATCACAGTAGCTCACTAAAAATACCTTAGCTGAATAAACAGAAGGAGCACCATGAACATGTTCAAATATTTGTTTCAATTTTTATCGTTGTTGATACTCAGCCTACTTTTTACTCATTCTGCAATAGCAGCCAATACACTAAAAAATCATGCATCACCTTATCTTGCGATGCATGGCGATGATCCTGTGAATTGGATGAAATGGGATAGTGAGGCTCTATTAAAAGCACAACAAGAAAATAAACTCCTTTTTGTTTCAATAGGTTATTACGCTTGCCATTGGTGTCACGTAATGCACCGAGAAAGTTACTCTAACGAAAAAATCGCTCAAAAACTTAATCAACATTATATTGCTGTAAAAGTAGATAGAGAGCTTAATCCCGTGCTGGACAAACGCCTTATTGAATTTGTTAATGCCACCACAGGCTCTGCAGGATGGCCACTCAATGTTTTTCTTACGCCAGAGGGTTATCCTTTAGTTGGAGCAACCTACATCCCACCTAAATCGTTTTCCTCCGCATTAACCGATTTATCCCATCGTTGGAAAAAAAACCACTCATCAATGACAGCAGAAGCAAAAATGTTTAATCAACGTTTTATCGCTGCTATGGAGCAACAAGAACAAACAGAAAAAACACAAACGATTGCAACGCTTAAACAACCACTTTTAAATGATATAATGGCTCAAGCCGATGCATTAGCAGGCGGTTTTGGTGATCAAACAAAATTCCCATCCATTGCACAACTACACGCCTTATTTAACCTCAACCAACAAGAAAAAAATCCTGAAATTGATCATTTTATAAAGCTCACGTTGGATGTGATGGCAAACAAAGGGCTGCATGATGAAGTAGGTGGTGGATTCTATCGCTATACGACAGACCCTGATTGGCATACACCACATTTTGAAAAAATGCTTTATACCAATGCGTTATTACCTATTCTTTATCTTGAAGCTGCTGATTATTATCACCAACAAACCTATCGTGATACGGGGCTTGAGACACTGTATTTTTTGAAAGATTCCATGAAACACCATCAATATGATGCTTTTATTGCTAGTTTATCAGCCGTTGACAAGCAAGGTATTGAAGGTGGTTTTTATCTGTGGACACAATCAGAATTGAAAAAAATACTGACACCAGCAGAGTTAAAACTCGCCAACATTGCTTGGAAAATGAATAGGGCAAATGAGCATAAAGCAGGTAACCTTCCTTTGCGCCAAGAAAGCGTTAAAATGCTTGCAATCAAACTAGGAATCACTCAAGAAGCTGTAATGGTACAATTGAACGGGTTAAAAAACAAGCTAAAAATGGTGAGAAATAACACGCGTCATATTCCCAAAGATACCAAATTACTTACCTCTTGGAATGGCATGGTTCTCGCTGCTTTTGCCAGTGCGATAAAAACAGATGATACCTTCAAACCTACGGGTCAAGCACTTGCACAGTTTCTGATTCAGCAATGGAATGGCAAACAATTACAGCGTTCCAATTCAACCAAACAAGAAGGTACATTAAGTGATTATGCTGCCGCAGCATGGGGGCTTGTAAGTTGGGGACGTGCAAATAATAATAAACAAGCGCTCCAAATCGGAACGGCTATTGCACAAAGCGCATGGACAAACTTTTATCATAATGGAAAATGGCAAGAAACACGTCAAAATATCTTACCCAAAGGTGTACAACAAAGCCATTTAACGGATAGTGCTTATCCTTCTGCAGAAACATTATTGTTACATGCAAGTTACCTGACTAATAACGATGAATTAAAGCGTAAGTCTGATCAAGTTGTTAATCATGCCAGCAAATCAGTAAAAAACAATCCTTATAGTTATGCATCACTTATATCTATAGCTGTAATGGCACAAAAAAAGCTAAGCGACCTTAAAACAAAGTAAAATTAACAACAGCCTATCGTTTTTCACCTAAATAATTTATCAAAGAGATAAGTGTCGCTGCTCAAACGAGTGGCTCACATCAATAATAACCTGTCCAGCAGTTCCCGTTATATATACTTCATAAGCTGAATTAATTGAATTTTAAGCGTAAGCTATTGAATCTTCGTTGCAAATATATTGCAACCATATCGACTTGTAACTGAAACGGGAATTGCTGACGTAGTAGCTGCTTATCTGTTTCAATATTTCTTGAAGCATACGCTGATGTTAACGTGGTCACATGGTGTTGTAGCTTGTTTAAAGGGCATGTCATTTAGACAAACAGAATTTGAATTGCGTAATAAACCTGTGTCTGTTGCAATAGAACCTGGGGTTCCCTATGCCAACACTTCCTTGCTCACCAAGTTCTTTTTCCACCTCTGTTACCAGCTCAGTAATGGTATTTACCGTCGCATGGTAATCTCCTTGTGGTGTTGCTACACGTTGGCGTAATAAAATCTGTCCTGTTGTGTCAAGAGCAATAATTTCTATTTTAGTGCCAGCAAGGTCGATGCCGATTTTCATAGGGAAGTCAAAACTCAAAAAACTATTATTTGCCAAATGAATATAGTTTATTTCTTATACTTTTTAACAATTTTTTCGTAGGATAAACTCAAATTCTAACCAAAAAAACGATTTTAATGAAGCTTGAAGGGCTATTAAAAAATGATGCACACGACTTGCTTCTATAGATGTTCAGATCATTATATTCACAATGAACCATCTCGTCATTTAGATAGGCTAGGACATAAAAAAAGCCTATTATGCACAACATAACAGGCTTTCTTAAATATGGTGGGCCGTGAGCGATTCGAACGCTCGACCAATTGATTAAAAGTCAA
>CAYNGN010000033.1:0-11859 GCA_964396615.1 uncultured Thiothrix sp.
ACAACGTATATTTTTGCCCCAAAGCGGCAGGAGCAAAGTCAAGCATTGCGCTATGTGCTAAGAGTAAAATAACATTTCGTCCTTCACTAATAGCATTATCAATATAACATTGACCCTCAAAATCAACATAGGTTCCAAGCACCTTTCTAGAGCGAAAAAACAACAAACTATAGTCCAATAAAGCCCGTGCATACCACTGCACAGAGGCAATCCCCATCGCTTGTCTCTCAGCTACATTTAAATGAGGAAAGGCGCACTCAAGATTACGCAATACAACATGTCTACGCTTATTATTACGATGAAAAATAAAATGACCTAACCAGCCACCTATAATATGCCTAACATATACAGGTAATAGTGACAGAAAAGCTCCAACTCCAACGCCAATCCATGTAAACCAATAACGAGGATGCAATAAGTTCAACGTAAAAGAAATACCACATGTTTTTTGCATCAAACCATTGTACCCATAAAACCAATCCTCACAAACTTGCCCCTTTTTTCTTGGCACGCTGTTGTGTTTCTATTGCTTGGCTTTCTAACGAACTGACTGTCCAATCATCACTCGCTTCTGGCCATCCTTGTATATGTTGCTCAACAATATCTGCCAACATACCAATATGCTCAGAACGATCATTAAGAGCAGGAATATACCGATAGACTTTTCCACCTGATGCCATAAATACATCTCTGTTTTCACATTCAATTTCTTCTAGTGTTTCAAGGCAATCAGCAGCAAAACCTGGACAAATAACATCTACCTGTTTCACACCTTTTGCAGGCAATTCTGCCAATGTTTTATTGGTATAGGGTTGAAGCCATTGTGCTTTGCCAAAACGGGATTGAAAAGTAATCATCCATTGATCATCAGGCAACATCAATTTTTCTGCCAATAAGCGTGCTGTTTTTTGACAATGACAAAAATAAGGATCTCCCAGATGTAGATTTCGCTCAGGCAAGCCATGAAAAGACATCAGCAAAAAACCATCACGATCATATTCACGCCAATGTTCTTCAACACATGTTGTTAATGCATTTATATAGTTAGCGTTATCATGATAGTGATTAACAAAACGTAGCTCAGGAATCCAGCGCCATTTTTGCAACTCCTTAGTAATCGCATCAAACGCAGTTGCTGTTGTTGCTGCAGAGTATTGAGGATACAAAGGGAGGATTAACATACGTCTTGCCCCCTTTGCTTTCAGTGCCTGCAATGCTTTTACAATAGTAGGTTCACCATAACGCATCGCATTCTCAACAATGACAGAGTCCACATAACGCTTTGCCAACTCCTTACCCAGCGCAGATGTTTGGCGTTCAGAGTAAACTTGTAATGGTGAACCTTCTTCCATCCAAACAGATTCATAAAGCTCGGCTGATTTAGGCGCTCTACGTGGAGCAATAATACCATACAAAAGAGGTAGCCATATCAATCTAGGGATTTCCACTACACGTGCATCTGACAAAAACTCAGTTAAATAGCGACGAACTGAAGATACCTCAGCCTTATCAGGTGTTCCTAAGTTGACAAGCAACACACCTATACACTCATTTTTTCCATGAAAATGGTCTTGTTCTGTTTTAAAGCGACCCAAAAATTTCAAGTTCATCCTTAACCCTTGTAAAAAATACAATACTTATAAACACATCTAAATAATGGTTTTTGAAGACTATCTTATTCCAAGATTATGGTCTAGTTTAATAGCAAAACATTCCCATTCAACGATCAACGATCAACTTGACATCAATAGCTTTTATATTTGGAAACAGTCATTTATACCCAAAATCAGCCACTACACCGTATAAAAACACCATGATCCACAATCCCTATTTTACCCCTAAAATTAACATTCTACATAAATTAGTACTATATATTACTGGCAAGGCTGGCTATAATATTGGGTTATCATTTCCATGACTTAATAAACACATTGATTTACATGTGTTTATCAGCTAGTGTATTATGGGAAACTCACTTAGACAAAAAAATTAGTAAAAACATAATGTTACTATCAAAAAAAGCCCACATCCCTTTGGCTAAGCTGAAAAATATGACATGCAAAAACGCATACAACATCTATACTAACCTTTTCCAACATAAAGAAAACGTATAGATGTATATGTTTTTCAATAAAACACAAAACGACTAAAATAATATTATTAACCCAAGGAAGTAAAAACTATGGCACGCGTTACCGTTGAAGATTGCCTTAAAAATACAGAAAGCCGCTTTACACTCATTTTAGAAGCCTCTAAACGTGCTCGTTCGGTTGCTCAAGGAGCGCAACCACTTGTTGAAGAGGAAAATGACAAACCTACCGTTATTGCACTACGAGAAATTGCACTTAACCTCCTTAATACCGATGAATCTAACTCTACTTCAGAGGACAGTGAATTAACTAATAGTTTATAACCTCTCAGCAACCTTCTCTCTAAAATATGATAGAGAGCTTGGTTAATCATCACCCAAACAAGGCCCTATAGCACTTTCCTTCGCTCTGTGTGTATGGAATCATAGATCCAAAAAAATGCAAGACCGTTTCCGTTGTAAGTCAACTATCACCCACTGAAGTAGGTGGCTTAAATCGTGAGACTCAAGATAGTGTTCTTTTAGAGCATAATAGGTGATTAGCCTAAGCTCCTTGAGAGCGACGTTGTTTTTGTCATAATACCCTTGGATTCCTCCCTAGTCTAAGGCTCTAACAACATTGACGATGGGAATCAACCAGTTGGGTTGTTCTGGACTGGATTATTTTTATCTAGTGTAAAAACAACCACTTAATTTTGTAGCTAAAGCTGACCGTCTAAAAAATGGTGGTTTTAATCTTATAAAAGAAATAAATAATTTTAAATAAATATAACTACAAGCAGCTTCAAAAAAGGAAAAAAAATGCCCAAGCCACTCGAAGATGACAATGATATTGTCACTCAAAAACTGGCAGATTTATGCCGTGTTATGGAACGCTACCTATCAAAACAAGATGTGGATAAAGTGTATAAGGCATTTACACTTGCTGAAAAAGCACATAGGGGTGTAAAACGAAAGTCAGGGGAGCCTTATATCACTCACCCCATTGAAGTGGCGATTATATTAGCTGACTTACATATGGATGCTGATACATTAAGTGCTGCATTAATGCATGATGTCATTGAAGATACACGCTATACCTATAATGACCTTAAACAACAATTTAGTCGTGAAATAGCCGATCTTGTCGAAGGTGTTACTAAATTAAAGGCTCGTGACTACGAAAGCAAACAAGCTGCAGGAGTAGCTAGTTTTCACAAAATGATGCAAGCAATGGTAAAAGACTATCGTGTCGTACTCATTAAACTTGCAGACCGCCTGCACAATGCCAGCACACTGAGTTTTATGAAGCCAGACTCACAACGACGTATTGCAAAAGAAACACTCGAAATACACGTTCCCTTAGCTCGCAGAATGGGAATGAATCGACTACGTAATAAATTACAAATGCATGCATTTCGTAGCATGTATCCAAATCGCAGTAAAATATTACAACAATGGTGGGATACCCAACTTGAAAAAAACAGTGAAAAACATAATGATATTCTGATCGAAATACAAAATGAGTTAGAAAAAGAAAAAATCAAAGGTTCCACCGTATTCGAATGGAAAAAAAACCTCTTCCGTCTTTATCAAAAAGAAAAACAACGTAAAACACGAAAAAACTTTGATCGTACTGATGTCAGCTTTGATATTCGTATTTTAACAACCAATACACTCGATTGTTACAAAGTACTAGGAATTTTGCACAACCTGTACCAGCCAAAAATGGATGGTATAAAAGACTTTATTGCAACCCCTAAAGTTTATGGTTTTCAGGCATTACAAACAACGTTACTAAGTTATGATCAACAACTCCTTTGCATACAAATCCAAAGCAAAGAAATGTATCAAGTGGCTCAGTATGGTATTGCTTCACAATGGCGTTTTCCTCACCTGAGTACTGATCAACAATTGCGTATCGCACAACGCCGCTTAGAAAAATGGTTGAGACAGGTTGCCGAAATTCAACAAGCTCCAGGTAATGCAGAAGAATTTCTTGAAGATATGAAAGCTGAATTTTTCTTTAATGAAGTTTCTGTACTTACCCCCAAAGGCGACTCCACCGTTCTCAGAGTCGGCTCAACACCTATCGACTTTGCCTATGCAATTCATACTAAAAAAGTCGGACATCGTTGTGTAGGTGCACGTATCAATGGACAAAGTGTCGCTCTCAATACTCGGCTGCATAATGGTGCTACTGTAGAAATTATTACAGAAAAAACAGCCGTACCAAGTCCCACATGGCTTAATTTTGCGGTGACGGGTCAAGCGCGAGCAGCTATTAGAAGCTGGATGGCTAATCGCCATGAAAGTGAATTTTTGGCACTAGGGAAAAACTTACTCAATAGAGCTATATCACGTTTTGACATGGTATTAGACGATATATCTCCTGAGCGCAAACAAGAGGTACTAACCACTCTTAAATTCAATAATGAAGATGATTTTTACCGCGCCATTGCCCTTGGTCAACAAAATGCCAAGCTGGTCGCACGTCGTTTACTGAATAATACGGGTTTACAAACAACAGAACTGATCAATGAAAAAGAATTAATAATAAAAGGTACTGAAGGACTCGCCCTACAACTAAAAGATTGCTGCCACCCTATTCCTACTGATAACATTGTTGCCGAAATAAGCCCAACCTCAGGATTAGAAGTACACCGTGTAGATTGTCCTAGTTCACGCCATATATCACGTGATACCAATATTACCCTCTCATGGTCTGAAGACATTCAGCAAACCTTTGCTGTCCCTTTGCAATTACAACTTAGAAATGAAGTTGGCGCACTCTTTGCCATCACTAACACACTACAAGAACAAGGCTTCAATATAGAAGATTTAAATATTACAGGTGATAAAGATATAAAAGAACTACGTCTGCTGATTAGAATAAAAAATATACATAAGCTAACCAAGCTACTCAAAAGTCTTAAAACAGAAAAACCTGTTATTAGTGCCAAACGTATATTCAACCTATCTCAGGAATACCCTCATGAATAGAAAAATCATTGCCACAAACACCGCACCTCAAGCCATTGGTACATATTCTCAAGCCGTACAAACGGGTCAAACCGTTTATGTTTCTGGGCAAATTCCATTAATTCCTGAAACAATGACCTTGATTGATGGTGATATTGCAGAACAAACGCGCCAAGTTTTTCGCAATCTAAATGCTATTGCAGAAGCAGCTGGAGGAACATTGAAAGACTACGTTAAACTCAATATTTTTCTGACTGACCTTAGCAACTTTCAAACCATTAATCAGGTCATGGAGGAGTTTTTCCAACAACCTTATCCTGCACGCGCAGTACTCGGTATTGCAGCATTACCCAAAGAAGCAGAAGTAGAAATTGATGGAATTATGGAACTTGCTGACTAGGCCCTCGTAAAGAATTTACGATTGGAGTTATTAACACCTATGAAAAACCAACATCTTCATCAGTCGTTTTACCTAATAATTACTATTTTCAGTCTAGGCTTACACCTGCAAAGCTGTTCAACACCACAAAACAACTCACTGAATAATCATCCTAGGTGGGTTAATGAGACAATAACCCTTGCAAAAAAAAATCCTAGTACCATGCCTGTTACCATTGCACGTTACCTCTATCGCAATCAAACTGTTTACTATATTAGTCCTATGGTCATTGATGGTTTTAGCCAGCTTTTTGACACAAAACATACATTACTCTGTTCTCCTGAAGGTGGACTAACAGGAAAAGGGGACGGACAATGCACTGATTTTTTTCAAGACGCTAAAAACAAAGTTATTCTATTTAAAAAATAATCTTAACACTCTAAATTTATTATATTTTTTAAAAACCTATACAAGCTTATGTAGAACCATCTACGCTTCCAAAAAAAATCATAAATAAATCATACGACCGTCTATAGGTTTTTTATTGAATATGATCGGATGGTTACCTATGATTCATGCCAAAGCACATGAGGTTCACACTCCAAATAACAACATGATAAGAGGTCATAATGACACACCAACAGCTGTACGATAAAATAAAACAGACATCAAAAGATGCCTATACATTCAGTGAAACGGCACATCTTAACCATGTATCTAACAACCGTCGGAAAGTGACCAAAGAAACACTTAAAAAAATATTAGCCCTACCTTCTGAAAAATAAGAAAACAATAAACACCTAATAAATTAACAGCATTTATAGTGCTGTTAATTTATCAGTCTGTCTTGATATAGAATAAAGCCCCCCCCACCTATATTCCTAAACCCTTTCCTGTATATAACGTTCTATTTTAGGAAAATCTGGAATAACACACGACAAATTTCCCACACGAACCCACCGTGCAGCAACCATTGTTAATTTTTTATCCTTTTCATCACTCATCATTTCTTCCCCTACATAAATTGAATGAGGAATTCCTGAAACTTTAAGCGCAAAAAAGGGCAAGGTCTGGTCTGCAATAATCGTTTTGATAATCGCAACACAATCAGAAAGACTTACATTATCAATCTCTGAAGTTACCAATAAAGGAACCTTACGCCCCCGCCATATAATGCGACTCCCAACAGGAGGCTGATCAAGCTTCATCACATCAATAAGCAAAGCATCAGGCATCAATAAATTACCTTGCTCAGTCGGTACGATATGACATTTTAAATCAGGTTTGTGAATCATATTGCTTCAACCAATAGGTTATTTAAACAGAACTTTATCGTACTTGATAACTGCTTTGCTTCCCAAGGCTTACCAATAAAGCTTGTTGCGCCCAGTTCTTTTGCATGTTTTTTATGTTTAGCACCTGAGCGTGATGAAATCATAATAACAGGTAAATGCTTCAACTCTTTACTGTTCCTTAATCGACCTAATAACTCAAAACCATCCATGCGTGGCATTTCTATATCTAAAAGAATAATATCAGGAATACCTGCCTCTAAGACCTCTAGTGCGTTAAGCCCATCCGTTGCTGTCATCACGGTATAATTAAGTTTTGTGAGTAGACTCTCAGTAATCTTACGTACTGTTATTGAGTCATCCACAACCAGTACTTTCGTTTTGCTTTGCGCAAGGTCTGCTTTCACTTGATTACCACGAATTGCTTCTCCAGCAACCCCCATACGGATAAGTTCGTGAGCATTCAGCAACAATACAATACGTCCACTCATGATGGTTGCTGATGAAAGAAGTTGTGATTCATCAAATAAAGGTCCTAATGGCTTTAACATAACTTCACGGTTACCTTTGATTTCATTGACATGATAAGCAATACGCTGCTCATTTTCTTCCAACAGGATTAACGGGTACGTTATATCTTGTTCATTTTCATGCACATCAAACGTTCCTAAGCCAAGCGTTTCGCCTAAGTGCTTAAGCACATATTCCCTTCCTCCAATATTTACACTAGGTGCTTGCATTGCATAACGCCTAGCTAACTCAGTTGCTGACAAACGTTGCATTCCCTCCAATTTGGCAATAGGCAGCGCAACAATTTCATCACACACTCCTAAAAGCATCACTTGGTTGGTAGCAAGATTATAGGGTACACGCAACGTAAACTGAGTAAACGTCCCTCTCTCCGAATCAATAACAATATTACCACCTAAGGTATTTACTTCAGCATTAACAACATTCATACCAACACCACGTCCTGAAATTTGACTAATGGCATTGGCTGTCGAAACACCTGATTTTAAAATAAGTTGATAAGCCTCTTGGTCACTTAAACACGTTGTTTCATTGATTAGTCCCTTGCTAATGGCCATTTTTTTGAGTTTATCAATATCAATACCTTGCCCATCATCTCGCAACGTAATAACCACTTCTGGACCTTCACGAGAAAACTCCAAAAATATCTTACCCACTTCATTTTTATTGTTTTTTAACCTCTGCTCAGGTTGTTCTATACCATGAGCAAGCGAATTACGAATCAAATGTTCTAACGAGGCAGTAATTCGCTCCAAAATTGTTCTATCTAATTCGCACTGTTCATCAGCAATCTCCAATTCAGCCTTTTTACCCAATTCAGTAGCGGTTTGACGCACAATTCTTTTCAAACGAGATGACAGACTGGTAATTTTCATCATCCTTGTTCTAATCAACCCATCTTGTAACACCTTGAAAGAAGCACGCTGTTCATCAATGGTTTTTTCCATTGTTTTCAGACCACCTTCCAGTGTCTCCGTCAAACTTTCAAGATCATTAAGACTTTCCGCCAAAGCACGCGATTGTTGTTGTAATTCGGAATACTCATCCATTTCCAACGGATCAAAGCTGCTCTTTACACGAGATAAGTCAGGTACTTTATTTCCTGATTTAATTAAAGAGTCCGTTTCTAATTCTAATGTTCTTATTTGTTTTTTAAGGCGTATTGTCGTGCGCTTCAATTCATCAATCTGCTTACTATTATCCTCATATTGCTCCACTAGACGCATATTTTGATCGCCCCACTCATGCGTAGTACTAATGAGATTATTAATAATTTTGGTCGATACCTTAATAGATGACGTATCGACTTGATGTTTTCCAACTTCTGCTTGCTTTTGTGCAATAGCAGGCAATAGTGTTTCTGCTGAAATTGACAGTTCATCTGCACATGCTGCTAATACTTTTTCCAAGTCACTTGTATGCTGCACATCTAAAGCATCATCCGCTAATGATGTGTTCAGTGATGTATCCAGTGGTACATCTAAGACCTCTAAAACATCTAAAACATCTTCCTCAGGAAGATATTTGTTGTTTTCAACATTCACAATAGCAGCAAAGTCTTTTTCCTCCGTTTTATTAGCAATGATATTAGCAACGATGCTCTTATCTTGCTGCTGAGACTCCATCGTTAAAACTTTTTCGCCAGAAAGCTGTTGTAATTCTTCAATTAATTGCGTTGCAGGCTCAATAATGGCTCCTGAAGATGCCTTTTCGTGCATACCATATAATTCATCATTCACCTCTTGTAACTTAAACAACAGCTGATTATCGGTATCAATCTTATGTTGAGCAACTTTGCTCAATAAGGATTCAGCCGCATGACTGAGATCACCAATGGCAACCAACCCAGTCATTCTTGCACCACCTTTTATGGTATGTAATTGCCGTTCTGCTCCCGCTATCGCTTCAGCATCTGTTGGATCATCAACAAGTGCCTGTGTCGTTAGCTCAAAAGCCTCAAGAAGCTCGGCAAACTCTTCTAAATAAAGTGCTAAAAGAGGATCTAATACCTCAGGTTTTTTGACAGTATTCTCTACATTCTCTACACTCTCTACCTCTATACTTTTTACATCAGTTTCATTCGTTTTCGTCTCATCCAACTCATCAAAATCTGCTACAAGTGGCTTACCAACACCTTCCTCAATCTGTTTATTACTCGCTAATTTTTCTGCATCACTAATAAGACGCTGTATGGCTTCATCCTGTACTTTTGCAGAAAGTAAGCCTTCTTTATTCGCTTGCAAATAGGTAATAAGTGTCTCAACTAAAATAGCAAACGATTCATTTAGCGATATTTTTTCTTCAATTAGCTTATTAAAAAGATTTTCAAAAGCCCAAAAAAAATCACCAATAACCATCGCACCAACCATACGCCCACTCCCCTTTAGCGTATGGAATGCACGACGCATTTCGTGTAGTGAATCATTATTACCTCTATTCGCTTTCCACCGATCATACTGTTGGAAAATAAAGAGGTATTGCTCATCAGCTTCTTCTTTAAAAATAGCCTTTAATTCATCTTCTATGCTTTTACCCTGAGAGTCTTCAGGTGGTTGTAAATCAGTTTCATTAACCTCATTAGCTTTATCAATAACATCTTGTAATTGCTCTTCATACTGAAGCTTATCGGTTTCTATTATGCCGCCAGAATTGATTCCATTTTGTTCTGACGGATCTGCTTTTTTAGTCTTGTTACCTCATTCAATACTGAGATTATCTCTTCCTCAATACCATCATACAAATAGCACTGTTGATGTAACTGCTGCAGATTCTGGTAAGCGTCTTCCAAAACAAAGAGATGGTCAGTACAATTACGTAAAGAGAAAAGTGATGACTCAAGGGATACTAAAACATCGGCTAATGTCGCTAACCCATGCTTTGACTGTAATAATGTTTTATCAACAATCGCTTGCTTAATATAACTTAATCCACCTTTTGCCAACGGCAATAGTTCTGATAAATTAAGAAATGCCAGTGTATTTTCTACTATTCCAAGAGCCTGAAAAGCGAACTCTAACTCATCATCTCCTGCATTTTTCTCAAAACAATTAAGACTATCAATGACTTTCTCTAAATCATTCGTAAGAATGGTAAACAGTGCTTTTCGAGCGCTATAGTCAGAAACTTGATAGTGACCATCATTGGTAAATAAAACTTGAGTCGCATCTTCACCCGTTTCTGCATATTGTTCTAAAATATCCTGAACTCTTAACCATTCAGTCGCCACTTCAATGCGGCGCTCAGCTGTAAATTGACGAGGCTGATCAATCAACACCTTAAATTCATCAACTTGTTCATTAACAATAGTCGCTAATCGTCCAAGCCCCAGCATTCTTAATGTCGTTGCTGTTTTTCTACTTTTATCAATAATGAAACGCATAATCCCTTCATCAGGATCACGTTCCATTGACTCAAAACCCTCCATAATACTTTGAATATCATCCTTAACCGTTGCAGAAACGGCTTTCCATAACTGTTGTCCTGGAGAGGTATAATGTTTCCTAAGCTTTTGTAGCGATTCACCTTGAGGAAGATAAATATCAAGTCGATAAACCTCTTTTACGGCATCAACTAATGGAATACCTTTGCCTGCTAAACCAATATAATAAAGCAGGTTTCGTTTTAACTCTTGTAGTTCTCCAGTACTAACAAGCTCTTCTGTACATCGTTGACTTTCTCTAGCCAATTGCCGATCCAAATTACCAATTAACAACTTAACGGCAATCCCTATCTCAAGTTTTTTTGCCCGAATCGCAAGAATAAGCGCTTGAGCAACCCACCAAAAGATGCGCATATTCACGTCATTATGAATACGGATAAGGTCATTATTAATTGCTTGCATCGTTTTTAATGCATGATCAGACTGACTATCCTTAAACCATGTTAAGAGCGCTTTTTGAAAATGCATACGCAGATGCTTATAAATTTGACTGCGTTTTTCTACGGATAATGACACTCGCTTATAGGCATCCAGATGCTTATTAACCGTATCATCTTCTTCAGGTAAAAAAACCAATAACTCTGAAAGAAGCTCCACGCCTCTGGCCGCACGCAACTCATTTAGTAATGGCAACATAACAATAGGCAAATCTGCATAGCCATCTTGCAAGTGCTGAAGGTATTCTGATAATTGCGATACCGCTTGATGAAGCACTTTTAACGTTGCTTGTGTGTCACCCACCTTACGATCCCCCAAAGCAATCAGTAATAACCGCACTTCTTGAGAAAGTGTTGCTCCACCTTGAACACCAATCGCAATCATGGTTTTTTCTATATCTTGCATTGTGTCATGAGCATGCTCAACAAGAGCATCCTCGTCAAATGCTACATAATTTTCTAGATATCTTGTAATCTTACTTAATTGCTGTTCGGTTTCTTGTCTAACCCATTCAACACGTGTACCGAGACTAGCTTTATTAGAAAGCATAAGTCACCTTAATTTATAATTATTAGAATTTCCTTATTATCCACTATAGATATTCACTTATTAAATTTATCTGCTAATCGTTCAGCAAGTGTCACTTATTATTATTTTTATCCAATAAAACTCACTGCGCTCGAACACCTATTGGGAAAAAATAACAAGCAACATTCACCTCATCTAAGAA
>CAYNGN010000034.1:0-10675 GCA_964396615.1 uncultured Thiothrix sp.
GTTGTATGTTTTGTAATGCTTTCTTCTAAGGTTTTTATTTTATTATCAAGCTGATCAAGTGTTGTATTTTGAGCTTCTTTTCTTTGTTCAAGCTTCTGAATTTGTTCTGTTTTTATTGTTGTTGTTTGTTGTTGCTTTGCAAGGTTACTATCTGTTAAGGGGGCAGAAGACGTGATATCTTCTGTAGATGAAGTGGTTTTTTCAGTATCAGAAGTGCCATTAAGTTCGGTTATTTCTGTGTCAGATTTTCTTGTTTTTTTATTTTCTCTTGTATTTTTTGAGGTTTTGTCTTCAGTTTTTGTTTCTGTGTTATCACTTGTTGTCTTAGCCTGATTTTGTGTAGGACGTTTGAGCGCAATAGGAGAAAAATTTCCTGTTTTATTGCGTTTGAAGAATGTGTAATGTTTATTAACTGTTCGTAATGCTTCATCATGAGGTATGAGAGCAACGGCTTCCGTTGAGGGTAACGTGAGCGCATCAACTCTTTTTAGAAAATGTATATTACCACCACGAAAGGCTTCTGGGTTTGCACGTAGAATAGCAACCATTACTTGTTCTTTAGTGATATCACGATCAACTGAATAATTTTTCTTTACTATTTTACTAAGAAAATCATTTGCTTGAACTTTATATATTTTGTCTGCATAGCTATTGCCAACTATGAAAAATGTAAAAAAAACAAACAATAAAATACGTATTATTTTAAAATCTGGTGCCCGTAATAGGGGAAGTAGAATTAGCATTTTTTTTCCAGTTGCATCGCTGTAGTGAGATGTTACTTATTGGTATTACTTTATAACGTTATAATATTTTGACGATGCTATCAGCTGCTCGTCGTACATCAAGAAAAATTAATCCTAAGCGGGCGTTTTTCTTCGCTAAAACCGTCAAAACAGCATCGTTTCCAGAATGTGTCATTAAGATATAACCGTTATCGCCTTTTATGAGTACTTGTTCAAGTACGCCTCGATTGAGTTCAGCAGCTGTGCGATCACCAAGTGAAAGGAGGGCAGCGCTCATGGCTCCAACACGATCTTCATCCATGCCCGCTTGTAGCATGGAGGCTATCATTAGACCATCTGTTGATAAGACGGCAGATGCTTCGATATCGGTACTTGAACCATTGAGGTCGCTGAGTATTGAGTTGATCATTTCGGAACGCATGGCATTTCTCCTGCAATTTATTGGGTAAGATTAAATGAATAAGTTAAATAATAAGTATTAATAGTAAAATATGACATTCTGCTGAGTAGAGCATTTTTATAAGACGCTAATAGAGCTGATGGGCTTCAGTTAAGGTCATTGAAGATAATCGCCAGCGTTTTGCTCTATTCACTTAAGGTAAACGTGTGTCGTAGCGTATGGATAAGCCCCATATTAGTTCTTTAAATGAAGGTTGATTGAATTGTGGCATGCCTTCAATCACTAATGTAAAAACATGATCATCAATGAAAAGTGGCCAAAAGCCTATTTCGCTGTTTCCTGTGCCATCAACAAGCCCCCATGCACGCTGTTTAAGTCGCAAGTTACCATTGAGTAATGGACTATATTTGTTGTAAGAGGCAGTGAGTTCAGTTGTCATTGCGGCGAGTTCTTCAGCTGCTTCATGAGTGAAGCCTGTTGCACCTAGATAAAAACCTTGTGCTTCGGCTAAGGTTACTTTACCAATGTCTGATAAGGAAGGCAGTAGATCGGGTAATAACGCTTCTAATCGATTTTGGGGGGGGGCTTCAGGAGCTTCTAGGCCAAAGATAAGCCCAGCACTTTGCAGCCAGTGTACAAACTCTAATGCATTGGCTTTTGATAGGCCACTGTATTCACTTGCAATTGTCTCGTTAAAAATCGGAGACTCTGGTGTTCTAAGTAGGCGTTGTAAGAAGCTTCTCCCCGCTTCTTCGCTGGTACTTTGAGTTGCATAGTAAGCGCCAGCAGGCGTAATGCCCAAGTAGAGTTGATCTTGTAATATATATTCGCTCATGGCATGATCTCAGGCTCAATGGCAAGCAGTAATCCTTGTAGCAATGTGGAGACATCCTCCCGTACTCTGGCATCAATTTCAAAAATAGGCGCTGATAGTCCTAGTTGACTTAACCACTCACGGTATTGGTTGATATTAGGTGTGTTTTGTAGATCCATTCGTGTTATTCCAACAATCATTTGTTGTTCGGCAATAAATTCTTTGAAGGCATTAGTATAAAATTTCATGTCTCGAAAAGGGTCTTTTCGCGTATTATCCAAGAGTAAAATCAGCCCAATTCCCCCTTTGGTTAAGATGCTCCACATGAAATCAAAGCGTTCTTGTCCTGGTGTGCCATATAAGTGCACTTTTTCATTGTTACCAAGATCAATAATGCCATAATCCATTGCAACAGTTGTTTCTTTTTTGCGTTTTCTCGCCATATCAGATGCGGATTGGTTAGTTGAAACAATATTAATGTCGCTAATGGATTCTATTGCTGTCGTTTTTCCCGATCCAACTGGTCCAGTGAAAATGATTTTCCGGTCTATTAAGCTCATATGGCGTTGACTCCTCCTCTTGTTAGGCGACTGAACAAGCGAGCGATTATTCCAGCTTTTTTGCGTGGCTTGGTGGTTGCTTTGTTCGTGATTTTTTCGGGGTTTTCTTCAAAGAGGGAAAGTCCGTTCGCACCATTGAAAAAAGCATTAATATAGTTTTCTGAAATATCCATTTTTCTTGCAATATCAGGCAAGGTACTCGGTTCATAATTCCATAGTGCTGCGATATTCATCGCAAAAGGGAATTGTTCTAAGCGGGTAAAATTAGGCCAACTTGTTAGCAAGTAAACTTTTTTTGCATCATAACGATGGGTTAGTTTTCCCTGTGAGGATAGTAAGCAAGTTGACCATACAAAGGCTTCAAGGTTGTATGCTGTTGTCTTATGGGTTGCAAGTTGTGCCTTTGCTGTATTTGACTCATCATCATTAAGTATATGTAGACTGATTTGACCAGGCATGATCTTCGTTGTGCAAAGTGCTTGGTATTTTTCAGAGGTTGTTGGGTCAAGTTGACTGACAATCGTATATTCGTTATAGAGAATGTAAAATTGCCAAGGTTCATATTTTATTTCGATGACCTTACGTGTTTGTCTTGCAAGACGTAAGGCGGCAATAATGCTGCCCTCAAAGTAATTTTCACGATTGTATCGGCCTGTTGGTGTACTTGAAGCCTGGCCTGTAAGGGCTTCAAGGCGTTGTTTTGATAAACTTGGTTTGGTTGCTGTTGTCGTATCAGTACTGCTGTTGATAATCTCTTTTGCAATCAATGCATTGCTTGCCTTAGGTAGAGGAGGAGGTGTTTTTATACGTCCCTTAGGTTGAGCTAGAATTGATTTAGGGCGGGCGCTAAATGATGATTCTACGGTTACTTTACCTGTTTTTTGGTTGTTTCTATGCCGTGTTAGTGGTGGTATTTTGTATTTTGTGTTGTTTTGTTTGGGAGATAAAGGCTGAGAGGTGGTAGAAGAGAGAGGTTGTGCTCCTCTGATTTTCTCTGATGCATCAATTAAATTTATGGATGTGATAGGCTTAGGAATCCATTGGCAATCAGCTTGACTCGGTTCTTGCATCGCAATAGCAATTGTTGCTTTGTCAAGACTAGCATAGCTTTCCTCCCATCTTTTTTGTGCGCCAGGATAGTCAAAATCAGTAATAAAAACCTCTGCATCTTGTTGAGTACCCACTACTTGAAAGGTTTGCTTGCCAGCTCCTGCAAAGAAAAATTCAAGAATAGCCTGATTATGTGGGCTAATGTCGAGTAAATGTACTTTAAGCGGTTTTTTTTGAGGGTGAGTTGGCATGGTTATTATTTGACTCTTAGTTCCAGTTTGTCGCACTAGCTTGACATTGTTTCCAGTATTCTGAGGGCTCTACTCCAGCTTCTTGAAGTCTAATGGTCATGTGTTCTAGTTGCTGTGCATCACGTGTGTAGTGGTAGATATTAATGAGTTCTTCTTCTACTTCATGGTTATTGGGAGAAGCTAGTAGTTCTTGTTCTAATATATCTTGTGCAGTATCAAGCTCTCCGTATTCTAGACAGGAGCGTGCTTCATCAAGTGGGTTAGCAAAGTTTTCGGTTGTGTTTTCTTCACTGAGTGTAAAGGTAACCAATGATGCACCTTTACCTGTACCATTAGTGAGTATTGAACCTTTATACCAAGGATTATAGGTATTGACGGCTTGATCGCTGGTGAAATATTGACTAAAGTGTTTGTAGTCATTTTCTGTTAAAGAGGGCTTAACATAGTCCAAAAGTTTCTGAGAAAAAGGTTGCCCAAGATGTCCCATGATAAGATGTAAATCTAGAAGTGCGCCAAGTATATAGTCCTTCAACCCTTCATCTTGACATAAGATAAGGCGTTGTGCATGGCTTCTTAGGTCATGTGGTCGTTGTGCTATATAACGAGATAATTGTCGCCATGTGGGTAATGGGTCATGTTCTCCATTAAATCGAAGACGTGTTTCAAGTGGTAACTTTAAGCTACTTGTCGCATGTGTGATTTGGGTGTTATCCCAGTTTTCTTTGTTTGTTTGCATAAGACCCTTTTATGGATGTATCTAGATTCCCCATTATTCCTAAAGCCATACTAATTTACGAAGATACATTATGGATACTATAATCAATATCTATTATTCTGCAAGACTTCATTTGTTTTTTTATCAACTAACTTATTGAAGTTTCATGCTGTTTCATACATGTAGTCGGTCTTAAATACTGCTATTGGTAAAGTATTAGGTAATGTGAGAGTGCTAAGCGATTGATATAAACTATATTACATAGACTGTTTTCTCATCATGTCCAAGTATTATCATGATGACCTATCGGCTATTTTTCTTTGCTATCTTTAATGTTACAGGTTGACTTTAACCTTGTCCAAAAATGTTGTACAGGTAGTGTTAGTTTGTAAAAAGTATTAATTAATATTAACTATTTCTAATATTATACTTTGTTGTTCAAATTAATATTTTTAGAGTAAAAAATATCAATAATGTTATTTTTTTGTATAACTCTGTTATTATAATTAAGAAGTGCGTTGGTATCTTTTTATCGTGACGCATTTTCATTTGAAGAGGGTTTCTTAAATTCTGATTAAGTTGAACTGACAGGGAAGATAGTTAAAGGGTAGTTCATGAAGGTTATTCTATTTATTACTGTATTAAGGATTTTAATTCATGCTCTATTTGGCAATGCAAATGGCATTTTTACTGCTTGTGTCGGCTCTGATTGGCATTACAATTGGTTGGTGGGCTAAGAGAGTCTCTCACGCACCTGCCTTTGATGCACGTGAAGAGTCTATTGTGGGGCTTGATGATACAGAAATGAATGATGATATTTATGCATTGAAAAACAGACTTGATAAGTGTTTTGATGAAAATGCTAGTTTACATCGGGATGTGAAGGCAAAAGAAACTCAACTTAGACGACTAAATGCTAGAAGTGAACCCTTAGAGGGTGTATCAAGTGATGCTTCATCTGAGGTACTTCGTGATAAGGTTATAGCACTTATGGATGATTTACAGTTGAGAGATGATACTATTCTCGCTTTGGAAAAAGAAATTGGGGCAATGAAAAACTAAGGGGGATAAGTAGATAAAATACATACACATTGTTCAGTATTGTTCAATACAAAACTGTTTTGTTTATTTTTCCACCTGATGCAATTCACTGCTGATGTTATACCCCTAACACGTTTTAATAGTGTTTAGAGCCTTCACCATAAAGGCTTTTGCTAATGATATTTTGCATTTGACGGGTTTGATTTTTTAACTCTTCATAGGCTATCTATCCATTAAAAAGGGGTTGGGAACTATGGGCTACTATCAAAGAATATTTACATGAATACAAGCACATCTTCAACGTCTGGCATGACAAAATCTACTATTGAAAGTGATGTAGAGTTATTAGGCGATCTTACTTTTTCGCATGAGCTACATATTAAAGGCCGTGTGAATGGAAATATTATTTCAGCGTTGGATTCTAACGGCAAACTGGTTCTTCATGAAGGTGGTGTTATTAATGGAGAAGTTAGAGCGCCTTATGTTTATATTGCTGGGCAAGTTGTTGGTAATCTTTTTGCATCTAAGCGTTTATCATTGGGCGAAAGTTCACAAGTGCAAGGTGATGTGCATTATAGCGGTCTTGAGATGGAAAAAGGTGCTGGTGTAAATGGAATGTTGGTTTCAATGGGCAGCGTCGACAGTTAAAAAACTTACGATACACCAGCAGTTCCCGTTATATATACTTCATAAGCTGAATTAATTGAATTTTAAGCGTAAGCTATTGAATCTTCGTTGCAAATATATTGCAACCATATCGACTTGTAACTGAAACGGGAATTGCTGACGATACACATGGCATCCTACATATAGAGAATCAGATAATTGCGTTCACCGATTAGAAGCGAGTCATGTGCGTTTTGAAAAATAATCCACATAGCTTGCTGGGTTTGTTGGCATGCATGTCATTATTTGAACATTTATAAAAGCTAATATTTGATAAACCTAATCTTATCCAAGGTAAGTTTGTATTCCTGCTTAAATATTGCGCAATGAAATACCAGAGTTGCAAGAACTTTGGTGTGCAAAATACTATTTGTTATTCATTGTATTTCATGTAGAATCTCGCTCTTGAGCGTTATGAGCTGTTAATTTATTTTTTTGTCAATAAAAAAATCATTAATAAATGATTTGACGCTAACTACCGACATTTTGGTATTTTTTTGAATAGCTTGGCTGGTGAGTGCATTGATTTTCTTTTAATGTAACGGCTAAGCTGTTTGCTTATTTTTGTGGAGGACACACTGAATGAACTTACGTACATTACTCGCTATATCTCTTACTGCTTTTGCCCTTACTGCTTGTGGTGGTGATGATACTACGAAGCCTGCAGAAGACGCAGCAGCAGCAACAACTGAAGCGGCAGGTGGTGCTGTTGAGAAAGCTAAAGGTGCCGTTGCTGGCGCTGCTACCGCTACAGCTGATGCTGCTAAAGATGCAGCAAGTGCAACAGCTGATGCTGTTAAAGATGGAGCAGGCGCAGCAGCCGATGCCATTAAAGATGCAGCAGGTGCAACCGTTGATGCCGCTAAAGATGCAACTGGAAACTAAGCGTTACGTTTAGGCTAAGTCTAGCAGCCAGACTCTGATTGCCAGAGTCTGGCTTTATTTTTTGTAAAATTTTCTATTTATGCAAAGCGTTGCATAAATCCATCTATTTTTTCTTCTAGTTTTTTTGATCTTTTTGGGCTTCTAAGTTCATTCCGCACAACGGATTGCATTGTAGGTATGCTCATTAAACTTAATAATAAGCCATCAAAGCTCTCTTGTGGTTGTATTGCCAATACCTCTAAAAATTGCTTTAGTAATTGTTTATTATTAAGAAGGGTTTCCCATGCACGGCTTGCTATTGCAGCAAGTATTTCAATGCTGTTTGCTGTTTTGTGTTGAAGTATGCCGATAACGGCACGTTGCCTGTGTTCGTTTGATTGTGCTGAAGATAGGGCGCGAATCAATGCTGCTTGTAGTAGTAGATTTGGTTTAACCATATTCATTTCAGTTTCTAAGCGGCTGAGTAATACCGTACTTAGTAAGGGTGAGGGATGTACATGTTCTAACATTTGTCCAAATGTTATAAGTGGTGTATCAGGTAAATGTGGAATGGCTTTAATGAGGCTCTGTTGTGCTGTTTTCTCTGTGTCAAGCTGAACAATAACATCGGCAATACCCTGAACACCCAAAAATGACCATTGTTCATAGCCTATTTTTCCTTGAAGATAATCAATCACGTGTGGATAGTATTGTGATACAGCTTGATTGAGTATTTTTTTTGCCAGTGCATTAAATATTGCCATTTTTTCTTGATTGGGCTTGAAGGCAAAGGGGCTGCTTTCTTGTTGTTTTTGTAGAGCTATAGTGTTTTTTTGCTGATTGTCTTCATGTGTTGGTGTTATTTTTTTACCGACTTGCTCAAGTATTTGTTGAATAAAGTTATCTCTTGTTTCAAGTTTTAGTAAGCCTATTTCATCAATGGGTAAGTGTATAAACCAAATAACAGGCTTCTTTTTTATGTTTGGTTGCCAAAATAAAATACCTAACCAAGCTTCTTGTTTAAAGGGAGTAGGGTAGGTGTCTTGCTGTTTTTCTATACGTTTAAAATGCTGGTTTGATAGTTGGTATACTTTATGACCTATATCAAAAATACAATACTGATAATGGCTTATTTTAAAAAAATTACTAATGCTATTAATGCTTATTGGTTCTTTCATGATGAAGTTTTGAATAGATTGTGCTTGGTAAATAAGCAGTGAAAAATAGACAGCCTTAAAATGAAGGCTAATGCCACTTAAATTATCCATATTATATATCTCCCTCAATAGCCGTGTTATATAATTTGTCGATGCCTTATTATAAATACCATGTCTTTTTTTGTTGTAATCAGCGCGATGATGGTTCGCAATGTTGTGAACACTACGCGTCTAAAACAATGCGTGATTATGTAAAAAAAAGAAGCAAAGAAGAAGGTTTAGTTCGTTCAGGAAAAGTACGTATTAATACCGCAGGGTGTTTGAACCGTTGTGAACATGGACCTGTCATGGTTATTTACCCTGAAGCAACATGGTATACATGGGTTGACAAAGAAGATATTGATGACATTATTGAGCAGCATCTTATCAATGATATACCTGTAGAACGGCTTAAAATCAAAGATTAGAGACAACAAAAAATAGAGTAAATAATGCATAAAAAATTAAAACTTTATATCCAGCTAACGCGGCTGAATCGTCCTATTGGTGTTTACCTTTTATTGTGGCCAACACTCTGGGCATTGTGGATCGCAGCAGAAGGCATGCCTGATAATAAAATCTTGGTGATTTTTGTCTTAGGCGTGATTTTTATGCGTTCAGCAGGGTGTGCGATTAATGATTATGCGGATCGTGATATTGATGGGCATGTTGAACGCACTAAACTGCGTCCATTAGTAACGGGTGAGCTTCAAGCTAATGAAGCGCTTATGGTGTTTGTTGTATTGGCATTCGCTTCTTTTTTGTTAGTACTCCAGCTTAATGCGACGACTATTTTATTGTCTTTTGGCGCTGTTTTACTGGCGGCTAGTTACCCTTTTATGAAACGTTTTCATTCGTTGCCACAATTGCACTTAGGGCTTGCGTTTGGTTGGGCTGTGCCAATGGCGTTCACCGCTATTACAGAGCAAGCGCCTCCTTTAGTTGCATGGTTGTTGTTACTTGCAACGTTTATGTGGACGGTTGCGTATGACACGATGTACGCACTATCAGATAAGCAGGATGATCTAAAAATAGGTGTAAAATCGACAGCTATCTTATTCGGACGTTATGTTCGTCCTATTACTGCTTTCTTTCAAATACTGACTTTGTTGCTCTTAGTGTTGGTTGGTTTGTTGGCCAAGCTGGGTTTTATCTATTATTTTGCTTTATTGATTGGAGCAGGGTTAATGTTTTATCAACACTATTTACTGAAAGAGGGAGTGCCAAGTAAAGGTTTACAGGCTTTTTTGCATAATAACTGGTTTGGTTTAACGGTTTTTATTGGTATTCTTCTGCATTATGCGCTGTTTTAGTATTATCTAATACAGTAATATACACACTTACTTTTTTACACACTAGAAAATATACTAGAAAAAAATCATGACAAGACAAAGCTCCTTTACACACGAAGAACTTTTACTATGTGGTCACGGCGAAATGTTTGGCGAAGGCAATGCCCGCCTTCCTGTTGGTAATATGTTAATGATGGATCGAGTTACCCATATTAATGATGCTGATGGCGAATTTGGCAAAGGCAGTATCATTGCGGAACTGGATATTAATCCTGATTTATGGTTTTTTGACTGCCATTTTCCAACGGATCCTGTAATGCCGGGATGCTTAGGGTTAGATGCTATGTGGCAGATCATTGGTTTTCATTTAGGGTGGTTAGGCAATAAAGGTAAGGGACGTGCATTAGGTGCAGGTGAAGTGAAATTTTTTGGGCAAGTGTTGCCTACGGCTAAAAAAGTAACTTACCGTATTGATTTAAGTCGGGTGATCTCGCGCCGTTTGGTGATGGGGATTGGGAATGCGGTGATGGAAGTTGATGGTAAAGAAATATACTCTGCTAAAGACTTAAAGGTTGGTTTATTTGTTGATACTGATGGGTTTTAGGTAAGCTACCTGACGAATTAAGTGGAAGCTACCAAGGTTGAGTTACGAGGCTGGAGTCTCGTAACTAGTAAAAATATTGCGCTGTTTTAAAGGGAAGCAAACACTTCATCTGCTGCACTAACGGTCTCTTTAATGTCGTCGTCACTATGTGCGGTGGATAAAAAACCTGCTTCAAATGCAGAAGGTGCTAGGTAAATACCTTTGTTCAACATGCCATGAAAGAATTTGCCAAATCGTTGAACATCACATGCCATTACTTGTGAAAAAGTCTCTATTTTTTCTTCCTTGGTGAAGAATAGACCAAACATCCCTCCTACTTGATTGCTGCTAAATGCAATACCATTGCGATCTGCAACTGCGAGCATACCTTCAACAAACATGGCTGTTTTTTCAGTGAGTTTTTCATAAAACCCATTAACAGCAATGATTTCCAACGTTTTCAGTCCTGCGGTCATCGCGATTGGGTTACCTGATAAAGT
>CAYNGN010000034.1:10688-11807 GCA_964396615.1 uncultured Thiothrix sp.
GCTTGATAAACTGGGCCAACAGGTGAGAGATGGTTCATAATGTCACGTCGCCCGCCAAATGCGCCAACAGGCATTCCGCCGCCAATGATTTTACCCAGTGTTGTGAGGTCAGGAATGACCTTATAAACCGCTTGTGCGCCACCGAGTGCCACTCGGAAGCCTGTCATCACTTCATCAAAAATGAGTAGTGTGCCATGTTTATCACAAACCTCACGTAAGGTTTCAAGAAACCCCGTAGTGGGAGGAACGCAATTCATATTGCCAGCGACAGGTTCTACAATGATGCAGGCAATACTATCACCAATGTCATCAAACAAAGCGTGTACTTGCTCAGCGTTATTGTAATCCAAGGTGAGTGTATGTTTGGCTAAAGCCGCAGGGACACCGGGTGAGTTTGGTTCGCCAAAAGTAAGCGCACCAGAACCTGCTTTGACAAGTAAAGAATCACCATGCCCATGGTAACCCCCTTCAAATTTCACAATGTTATCGCGCCCTGTAAAACCCCGTGCAAGACGAATGGCAGACATCGTGGCTTCTGTACCTGAGCTAACCATACGCACCATTTCTATAGAAGGCACAAGTTCACAAACACGGCGTGCCATTTGAACCTCAAGTTCTGTTACTGCGCCAAAGCTTAAACCGTTATCAACGGCTGTTTTAACCGCATCAATGACTTCGGGATGAGCGTGACCTGCGACCATTGGTCCCCACGACCCCACATAATCAATATAACGATTACCATCAACATCATATAAATAAGCATCGCTTGCACGCTCAATAAACGGCGGTGTGCCTCCAACACTTTTAAAGGCACGTACAGGAGAGTTAACACCACCAGGGATATAGCTTTGGGCTTGTTCGAATAGGTCTTGAGAGCGGCTCATCGTTAGGACATCCGTTTGGTTAGAATTGGGTTAAAAGTATGCTGTGAGTGTAGCAGGCAATTGAGAAGGCGATACATTATTCATGCAACATTTTTGAGGATTATTGAGAGTCAAAGAGTGCCGAAAATTGACGTGCTGCTTGCTGACTATCAGGTTGGGAAAAGACAGCACTAATGACCGCTATCATGTCTGCCCCTGCCTCAATTAACAAGGGGGCATTGTTTAGTGTTATACC
>CAYNGN010000035.1:0-6103 GCA_964396615.1 uncultured Thiothrix sp.
AGCAAACAAAAAACGATCAATTTTCAAATCATTACCTGTTCTAAAACGCATTTTGTAACGTTTAAAGACGAGTTTTCCATCCAACCATGTTTGGATTGCACCGTCTTTTTTCCCTGCTTGATTAAGCTGAACTAGGGTCTGCACAGTATGCCATTGTCCTAACACCAATGGCTGCATATCAAAATGCATAATGTCACCAAACTTACTGGGTTGGTCAGGGTGGTAAACATATTGAATCAATGTGCCGTCTTTTTCCCACATCATACGCACGCTCCAGCCATCCTTGCCATTCGGAATCCTGCCATTCGTATTTGAGTTGCCACCACCAATACCTGGCAGCTTACCACCTTTAACAAATTGAAAGCCCTTAGGAAATTTAAAACGATAGCCATAATACAGTTTGGTAAATTGATTATCTAATTTAGGCTTCCAATTGACACATTGCTTAGGATTAGGACATCCTGCAACACCTTTTGGATAATGAATGCGTAACGCCTTACCATGATGTGCCTGAGTACCACCAACGATGGCTAACAGATTAAGCCCCATGCCCCACTTAGGGCAATTCCAATTCTGCCTAAACTCTGTCTTACTATAACGACCCAGCGTATTATGATCAAAATTAATCGTCCATGGCTTGCCTGCTGCAAGTGGTGTCTTTCCTGTGCAATTACCTGTTGCGTAAAAACGCTTGTAATATAAGTCTTTTGTACCAGCATGTTGAGGGATTTTCAGTTTTTTAACATACATCCAAACAGGATGATCTTTTGCAGGTTCAGGTAAGTTACGATAAACCACAATTTTCCGCTGCCAGATGCGATCGCGTTGATTCCAAAATAACTTGCCTGCATAGGCATGTGTTTTTTGATTTGGATCATTCGAATGTTGTACAACAACCTCATCGTTACTAACGGCAGAAGAAAGACTTGGCACTAATGCCAATATAAACAATAACAATGCAAATAAGTCCCATCTCTGTTGAAAACATAAAAATCTCATTTAACAAGCCCTTTGTTAATCATCGAAGTATCTGATTTAAGTGATTCTGGTGCTGCTTTTCTGTATGCCTCTTGCCGTGCTTTTTGTCGACGCTTTATCAATGCTTTTAACGATAATGGTCGTTGACGTTTATAGATCACGTTATAAGGTAATACCCCCATATAATCCAACAACGCATCATATTTTGGTGAATGCTCTTGTTTGGGAGTCGCTAATAGTCCAAAAAAATCATTGGGTGATGGTTTACCAATGCCATAATAGTGCATCATTGTTTTCCCCCCCTGTTGTTCCCATGCTTTTAAATAACGCTGATAAGCATTTTTCATTCTATAGTTCTTATTCGCCCGCATAAAAAAATTCAGCAGCGTCAAGTCAGTGACTTTGTGCGGTGGATCATAACGCGTCAAATGCTGACCTGCTTCATAAGCAAACAAGGGCAAACCATACTCATCAGCAAGTTTATTACTTACCACCATATGTGCGTCAATAAAATGCTGTATCGCCCCTCCTTTAGGACCATTTTCCAGCACATCGCCCTGTTCTATTTCTTTAAATAACAGACTAATACCATCAAGACGACGCGCCCAATCCGTCACCTGCTGACGATGAGGTAGTTTAGCAATATACTCACCAAAATAAGGCCCTACCGCATAGGCATCAACGTGTGAACCACAAGGCCCTTCTTTCCATAAGGGACAATCAAGGGCTTCTTGTCCAACCCACTCTATATTGGATTGTGAAGCAATCACGCACGTCACACGATGTTTTTTGTTCCCAAAAACCTGCTTCCAAATACGGCACATTTCAACCGTGCGCTTGCCGTACCAGTTATTAGCCAGTTTAACACGCCGCTCATAATCACTATGGTGCTGATAGGCATTCGGCCAATGCTGTGTCGCCTGTTCTACGGCATATAGCGTTGCAGGAAAAATAACATTCCACATTTCATTGGAAAATTCGATAATGATTTTTTTATTACCCGTTAAACGACGGCGTACCAAGCGCGCATATTCACGCATAAAATCATCACTTGCTCGATGAGGCATATTGAGCCACGGCACTGCATTTGCTGCGTTCGATAGATCAATCATCATCTCTATTGGTACACCATTCACCCCCGTGTAACGGGCAAACTCAGGCATAGGATGCTCATCCCATTCAACAAGATTCGTGGCACGTGGATTTGTCCATGACATAAAGCGAATGGCATCAAAAGGCCTCACTCTAGTCAGGTAGTCAACATTAAAAGGCTGCTGCTCAAAAATTTTTTCATTGCCCTTTGCTACTAAATGAATCTTACGAATATAATTTTTCGATTCAGTTCGACTAATTTTTATTTTTAGTCCCATGCGCACTGATAATAAATCAAACTCAATACGTCCTCCCCGCTGACTAACAATATTCAGCGCTCCCAACACCTCAATGTTACCCATTCCTGAATAGAGCAGTACATAATGCCCCAAGGGAAAATCATCATCAAAATGAAAGCCACTAATAACACTGGTATACGTTTCACTATCATGCCGCTCAGGCAATGAGCGAACGTAACCATGACGGTCTAAATCCAGTTTATGTTGTTCTTGGGTATTAAATGAATTTTGTGCCGTGCAGTCAGGATCTATGGCTTGCTTCTTTTGCCAGTTAAATTCGCAGGAAGTGAACCAGCCCTGAGACATTTTAAATAAATCCGTAAATGGCATCGCTGTTGGCAGCTTATGTAAACCACCAACATTAATACCCAATCGTGGATCAGGTGAAGGTATTGCTAATGCGCTATTGGCAATAAGGCTAATAACCAATAAACCTCCCCCTAACAATGCATTTCGACTTATTCGTAATGGTGAAAAAAGCACCATAGCCTCAATCAGTTTATTAAAATAAAGGCATTATATACCTATAACCAAATATCAATAAGGCTGATCGTCAAAACCTTAATGGTATTATTAACGACATTGCGAGCGTCTTTTCTCGCCCTGTGCTGTGGATATCTCGTCAAAATGGATATATTTTTTATTCAACCAACCTGTTTTAGCGCCCCAACGTACTTGCTGCCATGTCTCACCATTGGACATTTTCTGCACTTTTGCTAAATCAACAATCCATTTAGCACTATGTGGAATGGCGACTAAGACCTTACCTTTCCATTGACCAGGTGCGCTGCGCAAAGGAATTGTTTTACCTTTTGCAACACCTTTAACGGCATACATATCAATACGCTTCACCACAAACGCTTTATTTTTATTATTGATATAACCACAACATGTTTTGTCTGCAATCGTATGATCAGCCAAACATTGTTGACGCGCACTAAGATGCTCTTTTGCTCTACGTGTGGAAGCAATATCCTTACTCAAATATTTATCTTGTACCCAACCTTGGTGTGCTTGCCACGTTACTTTATGCCACAACACGCCTGCTACTTTACGTTGCGAACGTTGTTCACGCTTGATGACCCAAGAGGAATTATGTGGAATGGCAACCACAACACGACTGCGCTTAGCAGGGTAAGCATGTAACTTTAGGCTATTGCCTTGCCCAATTTGAGTTACTTTATAAATATCATTCGCCACAGCAACATTCAACGAAAGCGATGTAAGTAAAGTAAACACTAGTAAATAAAGCAGTTTCGTGTAACGCATAAGTTCTTCCTTAGATTAATGGTTAACAAACATTCATTTAAAACGTCATTATAAACCTGAACTCTTGCTTAATAAAGACCAGTATATAAGCAGTGCAAAATTGACACAGATCATGTTTTTTAATGACATGATTCAGTGTAAAGCAACACTTTTGTAGTCTGTATGGAGCTTGTGTAATCAAAGTACCCAGTACCTTATACCACCATCCTAAATGATGGATAAACTGCGTATCCTCTACCAAGTCATCAAGTGAATTCTTGGCTATTTTTCTGATCATGTTTGTAGTAAAAGTTAATCACATGAATATTCATATGTAGTACACTGCGTGCCTGTTTTATCCTACCGCCGAAAAAACGACTATCATGACTAATTTTCTTACAATTCTCAATCAACTCACTGTTTCTGACTTGAAAAAACGCCTTCCTTTACTTAAAAAAAAAGGTAAAAAAACCACTAAAAAAAATAGATATTATCAATTATATTTATGATGATATAACGAAAAATCATCGACTTTACTGGAATAAACTATCAAGCATGGAAAAAAAAGCCGTCGCTGAAGTCATATATCAAGCCCCTGATGAAAGTGGTGATCTAAGCTTTAATGCCTATCGTTTTAAAGCAAAATACAATAGATTACCTAAACATTTTACGCGTCATCATTACTATGGATTTATTGCCGACAAAAAAAAAGAAAAAACCAGTTATCTGATGCTTTTTTTCTATCAAAAAAGCCTACCTTGCGCGCTCTCCCCACTCATGAAGCATTATGTTCAAAAACCTGAAGCCACTGGTATTGCAACTATTGCTGAAGATAAGATACCTATAAGCATTCACCATAAGCTCAAGAGCTCCCATAAAAAGCGCGCAGAGGCCATTGATACACCAAAAGTCAAAATCCTTTATACCGAAGAGATCGTTAGCCATGAAATAGAAGCATTATTACGTCTTATAGAAACAGGTCAATGCAACCTCAGCAAAAAAACGCTACGCGTAACAACCGCAACGTTACAAAAAATAGACGAACTGCTGTTAGGAGGTGACTACTATCTGCCTGAAGATGACTGGGGTTTAGCAAAATATGAAGGCAGCCCTATTCGCCCCATACGTACCTTTGCATGGCCACGATTATTACAAGCATCAGGCTTGGTAAAACGAGTGGATAACAAACTTCAGCTCACCGTAAAAGGCAAAAAAGCGTTAAACGCTCCACTTAATGAAACAGTATCACTCCTTTATCAACGCTGGCGTAATAAAAAAGGACTTGATGAATTTTCACGTATCGACACCATTAAGGGGCAAGCAGGACGCATAATGACGGCTGTTCCCGAGCGCAAAAAAGCCATTGAAAGCGTATTACAACAATGCCCTGTTGATCAATGGATAGCGGTTGATAGCTTATTTCGCTATATGAAGGTCAATGGATCAGCACTACAAATTTGCCAACAAGAATGGAAACTGTATATTGGTCATCGTGATTACGGCAATCTAGACAATGGCGACAATTTTGAAATACTTGAAGCTCGCTATATTCTGGTTTATCTTTTCGAATATTTAGCAACTATCGGCTTAATTGATATTGCCTACACTGTTCCCTATTTAGTAAGAGATGATTGTGGCGATTTATGGGGAACTAATGATCTAACGCATTTAAGCCGTTATGATGGCTTATTGTATTTTCGCATTAACCCTTTAGGGGCTTATTGCCTCGGGTTAGCTCAACAATACCAGCCACGCATTATCGAAAAGCCTGCTTTAGTTGATTTAGGCGAGGCGCGACTACTACGCTGCTATAATGAAGCCTTTGCAAAAATGCTAGCAAGCCACCCAGCCACAAAAAAATACTGCACACATACTGATGGCCTAATGCTGATTATTCCTGACAAAACAAAAAAACAATTCGCCAAAGGTCTACAGAACCTTGGCTATATTTATCCACAGGAAAAGCCGTAACAATAAACTATCCACTTTCAATAAAATACTAACATTACGGTTTGCAACACAAATACAAAATAATAGCTAAACCAACCCTATAAGCTAGAAGAACCATCACTAATGAATAAAACAAACCAAGAACTGTATCAAAGCTACCAATCCTTACCCGCAGAAGAACAACAAATACTACACGTGCTATCCGTTGTCTTTGAGCCACTACAACAAGGCATTTTTCAAGATATATTGAAAGCATTAACATGGCAACATACAAACGGTGAGACATTATCCGCCTTAATGATAAAGCCATTGCGTGAAAAGTTATTAGCCCTGTCTTTAATCACCTATCATCAATCAACATTACAATGCAACCTCAATATTATTGAGCGACTCACCGCAGAAACGATTCAAAACAATACCTTTGATGTCATCTTGCTTGCAGTACGACAAAAACTACCCTTAAGAGATGAAGAAGTTCCGCATTATATTGCCAAAAAACGCCCCGTTGATGACAAGGACGATCAGGATTACCAGAC
>CAYNGN010000035.1:6113-11187 GCA_964396615.1 uncultured Thiothrix sp.
TACATCAAAACGATGAAGCCCGCGTCTTAAAACTCATACATGTCACCTCGTTAGATGCTCCGCCACCGCCTGCTATACAAGTTGAATTTTTAACCGAGCTATGCGAGCAATTTTTTATCAATGATGAAGCATTATTTCATCTTCTATCAGATAACATCAAATATTATGCCTTAGCTAGTAAAGCATTAACCGATTGTTATGCATTAACCGCCGATAGCTTGCCACTAAGCCTAATAGAAAATCATTTCCCCAAAATGGCTCAGCACCATGAAGGTGTCGCCTGTGTACTGGCAGAACTGCGCATGATGCAAGGGCGATTAGGAGAGGCCGAAGCATTACTCAGTGGCGTAGAATCTTATCAGGCTACCTCATTGCTGGCATGGTTAGTCCTACTACAGGGAGAAACTAAAAAATCCCAGCAGCTCTATCAAATAGCCCTCGCTCAAATGAAAAAAACCACCAAGAGACGTACTGTGTATATCACAGGCGTATCCGGTTTCTTTCATCTTATCGCCCTACTCTCTTCAGGAGAAAAACAAGATTACACACAGGCATTACAGCAAATAAAAGTGATTGAAAATACCGAGCCACCACGCGCCCTGCAAACTATATTAAATCAATTTAGAGAAACGGCTACGGTACAACAAGGCGAAAAAACAGCGGATGATCTTATCTTCCTACAACACGAAAGCTTGCATCACCTCCCCATTCCACAATTGCTACAAGCATTGCAATTGATGTGGCTAAAACAAAATATTCCGTTGACATTATCAGCAGTATTAATAGCTCACCATAAAAAATCACGAATCCTTGGCTTTGACTGGTATGCATGGCAAATAGAGCAAGTATTATTAAACGGTCGCCATACGCATGCAAAATTAAACCCCAAGATTGGAGACTCTATTACTGCCATAAAACCACTAACCTTAAACTTTTATGATCTCGCTAACGTAGTCACCGTGCGTAAACCGTGGGAATTTGTACTGGATGCCTTGCATGATATTACCGTCCCTAGCACCAAGAGACAACCCACAGACACACAAGACGGCACAGGCTTACGCATGACATGGCGACTTAATAAGTATTCCTATGCTCCTGAACCTCGCGAACAAAAACTTAGCAAAAATGGACGATGGACGAAAGGACGAAAAGTATCCCTACAAAAACTCTATACAGAGCGAGAAAACTACGATTATCTCACTCAGCACGATCAACAAATTTGTAATCATATTAAAGAACATAGCTATTATGACTATGGCTATATGCGCTCTGATTATGAAATAGAAGACGACAAGGCATTGCTTGCAGCGGTGGGGCATCCACTGGTTTTTATGGAAGATGAACTCAATGTTCCCATTGAAGTGGTCAAAGAAGAACCCTGTCTTATCGTCAAAGAAAAAGGCAAAACAAAAAACCTGCACTTACAACTTGTACCCTATAGCGAAAAACCACTGATCATCCAACAAGAGGCAACGAAAAAATTAAGCCTTATTGAATACCAACCCCAACACCAACAAATTGCCGAAATACTGGGTAAAAAAGGGGTCACCATTCCCAAACAAGCCAAACAGAAAGTAATGGATCGCATTAGTCAACTCGCGCCGTTATTAACCATTCATTCTGATATTGCGGTTATTAATAACCAAATCGAAAGGGTTGAAGCGCAACAAAGCTTGCATTTTCATATCCAACCCATTGATGATTCACTTGAAAATGGCATAAAATTTAGCGCGTATATCCAACCCTTTCATACGGAACAGCCTTTATTTCATCCGGGTCAAGGCGGTGCGACCGTATTTACTGAGATTGAACAAAAACAAGTACAAACGCATCGTGATTTAAACGCTGAAACTAAAAAATTCAAGGCAGTGCTACAGCAATGCCCTGCTCTATACCACAATAGCGACTATGAATGGTATGTCGAAGATCCTGAAACGGCACTTGATACACTGATGCAGTTACAAGCAGTAGAAGATAATGAGGTACAACTGGAATGGCCTAAAGGCAAAAAAATCAGACTCAAGAAAGAAGCTGATTTATCACAAATGCACATTAATGTCCGCAAAGACCAAGACTGGTTTTCCGTCACAGGTGAGTTACATGTTGATAACGATAATGTCATTGAAATGCGTCAACTCATGGCCTTATTAGCCCAATCCTCAGGGCGTTTTGTTCCTCTTGGTGATAATCAATTTTTAGCCCTCACCAATGAATTGCGTAGCCGACTGGATGCGATGCAAAGCTATACTTCTAACAAAGGACGCTTTCATAACTTAGCCGTCCCCGCCATGGATGAACTCAGTGAAGGCATGAAGGTTAAAGCGAGTAAACCGTGGCAAGACCAACTCGCACGACTCCAAGAAGCACGTACACTGGACATACAACTGCCTTCAACCCTACAAGCCGAACTACGCGATTACCAACAAGAAGGCTTTCAATGGCTCACCCGTCTTGCCCATTGGGGCGCAGGTGCTTGTCTTGCGGATGATATGGGTTTAGGCAAAACCGTCCAAGCACTGGCACTCATTCTCACCCGCTGCAAACAAGGCGCAACGCTAATCCTTGCCCCTACCTCCGTGTGCAGCAATTGGGAAACCGAAGCATTTCGTTTTGCCCCGACCTTAAACGTCAAACGTTTTGGTGACGGGAATCGGCAAAAAATGCTGGATGAGGCAGGTGCATTTGATCTCATTATCTGTAGTTATGGATTACTACAAAATGAATCCAAACGACTCGCTGAGGTGCAATGGCATACCGTTGTTGCTGATGAAGCACAAGCCATTAAAAACCCACAAGCCAAACGCACCAAAGCTGCGATGCAATTACACTCTGATTTTTCAATGATTACCACAGGTACGCCGATAGAAAATCACCTTGGCGAACTATGGAGTTTATTTAATTTTATTAATTCAGGACTGCTTGGTTCACTTCAACAATTTAATCGACGCTATGCCGCCCCCATTGAAGGAAGTAATGATGACCAGGCACGACAACAGCTAAGAAGGCTTATTTCACCGTTTATTTTACGTCGCTTAAAAGCCAATGTACTCACTGAATTACCGCCACGTACCGAAATCACTTTAAAAGTGACTCTCAGTAAAGAAGAACGCGCACTGTACGAAGCGGTACGCCAACAAGCGATTGAAAATATCGCTGAAGTTGATAAGCCTGAACACAAACGGATGAAAATATTAGCTGAAATTATGCGCTTACGTCGCACCTGCTGCAACCCACGTTTAATTATGCCCGATACCGATATCACCAGCTCTAAACTCGAAGCCTTTGCTGAAATCCTGCATGACTTGCGTGATAACCAGCATAAAGCCCTTGTTTTTAGTCAATTTACGGGGCATCTTGCCTTAGTGCGTGACTATTTAGACCAGCAAAATATTCATTATCAATACCTTGATGGTTCAACCCCTGCGAAAAAACGCCAAAAAATTGTCAATGACTTCCAAGCAGGTCAAGGCGATGTTTTCCTTATTAGTCTCAAAGCAGGTGGTTCAGGCTTAAACCTTACCGCTGCTGATTATGTGATTCATCTTGACCCGTGGTGGAACCCAGCCGTTGAAGATCAAGCCTCTGACCGCGCACACCGCATGGGACAACAACGCCCCGTCACGGTTTATCGCCTTGTTGCCGAGAATACCATTGAAGAAAAAATTGTCGGGTTGCATCATCAAAAACGTGATTTAGCTGATAGCTTGCTAGAAGGAACAGAGATGAGTGGCAAGCTTTCGGTGGATGATATTGTGGCGTTATTGAAGGATCATTAAAGCACTTGCATTAATTTTAGCGGGAAACTATCCTGACAGAGGAAGCAAAATGCTAAATATTTCAGCTTATATGAGACTTATTGACTAAACTATAGAGAGTCAGATGATTGTGTTCACATGCGTTATTTTTTAATCAGAAGCATGTTTGAGCGTAGTGAGTTCCTGCTGATTTAAAAATAATCCACATGATTGGCTGAAACAAAAAATGTGAACGTAATTATCTGAACATCTATAGATACGCAATCCTCCTTACTAAAACGAGATTTTAATGAAAAATGGATTGATCATTGAAGAGGAAACAGAAAGTCGCAAGCGATTAAAATACCTTTTATTGCAAGCTTATCCTGAAATTCTATTAAGTGAACACGCCGATTCTAACGGTGCTTATAAGGCGATCCAAAATATAAAATATAGCATTGTACTGCTTGACATTAGTTTCCAGAACGGCATTGGAAAAGAACTAATAGCCTTAATAAGAGAATTCTCTCCCGATACCTATATCATTGTTTATACCACCTTTGACGATGATAAACACTTACTTAGTGCATTACATGCAGGTGCTTATGGTTACTTGCTCAAAGATACTTCAGAAAAAATATTTATTGCTAAATTACGCGGGATAACCATTGGCGACCCACCCTTATCTCCAGGTATTACACGTAGACTACTTCGACATTACAGTGCCAATGATAGACTCCCCAATAATGATAAAGTCCCTCATTTATCACCTAGAGAATCCGAAGTACTTATTTATATCGCGAAAGGCTTAAGTCGAAAAGAAATCGCCAATTTACTGCATTTATCCGACAGCACGATTGCGGGTTATATTAGAGATGTTTATCGTAGCCTAAACATCTCATGTCGAGCTGAAGCCGCTATACAAGCGTGCCGTATGGGGTTGATTAATCCTGATAAATTTCACTAAGCTTAAGCTTACCTTGAGCAAACATTATTGTGTGTTGTCACCCCACACTCCATAGTTTATTCAATGTTCTTCGCAAATCAGCGTCAACCGTAACGGTATTAGTACTATCTATTTGAATACTTGCTAAAGGCGCATAATGGTGGTCTACGCCTTGTGGCGCTAAAGCCATTGGCTGCTCGTTTGTTCGTGGCCATTCTACATCGCCTGTTAGGGTTCGTGCGGGAATCAGCCAATAATCTCCCGTTTGATAGTGGGCTTGGTTTTGCGTAGCTGTATTATTAGCGGAATGATCAGCGTTTTTATCACGACTATGAGGAAATTGAATCTCCACCCCATCTTCGAGACGTATCCAATCCTGTTCAGCATCCATTGC
>CAYNGN010000036.1:0-11135 GCA_964396615.1 uncultured Thiothrix sp.
GTGTATTAATAAGATCACGTACACGTTTAATCGCATCGGCCATCACCAATACTACTAAAGGGTCTTCTACATAGAGACGTGCAAAATCAGGCGTAATGTTTTCTTTAAAACGATCAAATGAATACTGCCCTAATGCCCAACCCAGTGCTAGTGCCTGTTTTTCATCGCGAGTCCACTCTCCCATCAAACAATAATAAGCAACGGGTAATTCTGTAGACAGGTTAGATAAAAACCAACGCAGCGATAGTTTATCCCTCACACCATACAAGACAACGTCAATGTGACCCTCTTTATTAGGGACAACACAATACTCCGATTCCATTGCCATAAACCCTTGCTGTGTTACCCAGTTTTTTAGATGGTGCTCTTGTCGTTCATACCAAGATTCAAAATCATCACTAAAAACAGCAAGCAGTGGAATAGCATTTTTCTTATAAAGAAGTTGAAACATAATGTATTAAATACGTTAGGAAAATTGAATTTTGATCAGACAAAGCACACTACCCAACAAGTCGCTATAGATGCTCAGATAATGATGTTCACGCTTACGAATTCAGCAAGCCATGTGGATTATCCGACTCTCTATAGTAACTATTGTCGAGTGGTGTACCTTACCCAACCACTCAATGTGTTTATAACAAAAAACACGGTTTTCAAAATAGTCTTGATTTTAATGAAAGAAAACTAAAGTTTAATACTTAATGTTGAACAACACTACCATCACTAAGCAATAATTCATTGGGTAGGCGGTTCTCTCTAATATCATGTCCCAATTTTCTTTGCCAGTTATAAATAACATGAAACTGCTCTACAGGAGGACGTTTATGTAAGAGTTTATCAATACTAGAAATCCCTTTTATTTTGCATAAATAGGCAACAGCATTGAACCAAGCCATATCAAACCCTTGAGTTTTAATATTAAAGTTCTTACAAAAAAGTTTTTTATTTTGACTTCCAGAAACAACAAAGGCAGGGGTAAAATAACTTATTTTTCGCTTCCGCTTCGTTTTTGCTCCACGTTCAGCACGATGTTTGGTATTAATAAGGAATTTCATTTTTATCCCTCCAACACCTGTTACATAGGCCGAACTACGACGTTTCTCTTTACGCTCACGATTTTTCTGCGAAGCAATAATGTTTGCTTCAAATTTCCATTCTGATTCTAATTGGGCAGCCTCTTTGCGGTGCTTAGTCAACATGTCTGTGGTTTTGGGTCGAAAATATTTTTGGCGTAACTTGCCTCCAACAGATACAGCAACCCTGATCTGGGTGAGGTCTTCATTTTCATAAATTGGCATCTAAAACATCCTCTCTGTCATAAACTAGCCTCTGTTTTGGATAAAGGTAGAGTTCCATTATTAATCATAAAATAGTCTATATAAACCATCGCTCAATAGTGTATTCAAATTAAAGTTACCATGAAAAAACGGTAATAATGACAACTGAAAAGCGAACTAACACTGCTCTTACAACGCTTTATCAAATTGACACAAAAGACGCTCTTTAACTACCTTTACGTCTAACTCTACATTTTGGATACATAGAGCCTATTTTTTCAACATTTAGATCAAAATACAAGCAAATTATACAGTCGAAATAGATTATATTTCTCAATGACAGCCCTATTTTTATCACACAATTTCAACACTTCAATAAATAAGAAAATCATTATCTTTACTTTAAGATCAAGCCATTTGATATGACTTGATCTTACTAGGAAAACCCCATCATTATCAATGACCTGACTAGATTTTAAACATCTTCTATTCTAATTATAGGTCACTGCAACAATTTCATACTCACGCGTCCCACCAGGAGCAACAACAGCAGCAACATCACCTTCTTCTTTCGCAATCAAAGCACGCGCAATGGGTGAAGAAATAGCAATCTTATTTTGCTTAATATCAGATTCAATATCACCCACAATATGGTAGGTAACAACTTCTTCTGTATCAACATCTTCCAGCTCTACTGTTGCTCCAAAAACCACTCTGCCTTCATTAGTTGCTGCTAAACTAGGGACATCAATTATTTGAGCGGTCGATAACAGCCCTTCCAGTCGTTTAATACGTCCTTCATTAAAGCCTTGTTCTTCCCGAGCAGCATGATATTCAGCATTTTCTTTCAAATCACCATGCTCACGAGCAATAGCAATATCTTGGGTAATACGAGGTCTTTCCACTGTTTTTAATTGTTTTAGCTCAGCTTTAAGCTCCTCTGCACCTGTCGCGGTAATGGGCGCTCTTGTCATCTTATTGAATTCCTTTATGTAAACTTTGTAAGCTATAAACCTGCTCCTCATCAATATAAGCGATGGCCTGACATAATGCCCAAGCACCAGCAATAGTCGTGGTATAAGTCACTTTCTCTTGCAATGCTTCACGGCGTATTTCATAGGAGTCTTTTATTGCTTGTGTACCTTCCGTTGTATTAACGATAAGGTTAATTTCATGGTTTTTGATCATATCAACAATATGTGGTCGTCCTTCTTGCACTTTTCTCGCCTGACCACAAGCGATACCCGCTGCCTCAATAACTAAGCGTGTTCCACGTGTTGCTACCAGCTTAAAACAAAGCTCATCTAATGATTGGGCGACGGTTATTATAGCATTACGATCGACCTCTCGTACACTAAGAAAAGCAGTTCCTTGCGTAGGGAAATCAATCCCAGCCCCATGTTGTGACTTACCAAATGCCTCTGCAAAGGTACGACCAACCCCCATCACTTCACCTGTTGATTTCATTTCAGGCCCTAAAATGGGATCAACACCAGGAAATTTAATAAACGGAAAAACAGCTTCTTTAACAAAGAAAAAGCGCGGAATAATTTCTTTAGTAACACCTTGCTCTTGCAATGAAATACCTGTCATACAACGCGCTGATATTTTGGCTAACGGCAAGCCTGTTGCTTTCGATACAAAAGGTACTGTTCGTGAAGCACGCGGATTGACTTCCAAGATATAAATCGTCTCGTCTTTAATGGCAAACTGTGCATTCATTAATCCAACCACATGCAAAGCTTTCCCTAAAAGCGTCATTTGACGGCGCATTTCATCTTGCAATTCAGCACTTAATGAATAAGGGGGTAATGAACAAGCTGAGTCACCAGAATGCACTCCAGCTTGCTCAATATGCTGCATAATACCGCCAATCAATACCTCTTTGCCATCACAAATAGCATCAACATCTACTTCAGTCGCATCATCTAGAAAGCGATCCAACAATACAGGTGAGTCATTAGAAACTTGTACCGCATCGCGCATATAATGGCGCAAATCATCTTCGTTATAGACAATTTCCATTGCACGCCCCCCCAAAACATAAGAAGGACGAACCACTAAGGGATAGCCTATTTCCTCTGCAAGACGCACTGCTACAGCAGGATCACGTGCGGTTCTATTCGGCGGCTGTTTCAAGCCCAGTTTATCAACCAATTGCTGAAAACGTTCGCGATCTTCAGCTAAATCAATAGCATCGGGTGATGTACCAATAATAGGCGCACCACATTGCTCTAACTCTTCAGCTAATTTTAAGGGGGTTTGCCCACCAAACTGCACAATAACCCCTTTAGGTTTTTCAAGGTCAATAATTTCGAGTACATCTTCAGCCGTCAGTGATTCAAAATACAAACGGTCAGACGTATCGTAATCGGTTGACACCGTTTCAGGGTTACAGTTAATCATAATCGTTTCATAACCATCATCACGCAAAGCTAGAGCAGCATGAACACAGCAATAATCAAATTCAATACCCTGACCAATACGGTTAGGACCGCCACCAAGTACAATTATTTTATCGTTATCGGTTGGCTGTGCCTCACACTCCTCATCATAACTGGAGTACATATAAGCGGTACTTGTTGCAAATTCTGCGGCACACGTATCAACCCGTTTATACACAGGCCGTATACCTAATCCTTGGCGATATTTACGCACTTTCTTTTCTGACTCACTCAGCAAGGTTGCTAAACGACGATCAGAGAAGCCTTTACGTTTTAATCGAAATAATTCATCACGCTCAATGTTGTTCAAAAAACGTCCTTTCAAGGCATTTTCTAATGTAACCAATTCTTCTATCTGAATTAAAAACCAACGATCAATAGCGGTATAGTCAAAGACCATATCCAAATCCATACCAAAACGAAACGCATCTGCAACATACAAAATACGCTCAGCACTGGCCGCCGTTAGCTCACGTCGAATATGGTCTTTCGCATCACTCGCCTTAAGGTCAACACGCTCATCAAGACCATCAATATCTGTTTCTAAACCACGTAGCGCCTTTTGAAACGACTCTTGAAACGTTCGCCCAATCGCCATTACTTCACCAACAGATTTCATTTGCGTAGTTAGCTTAGCGTCTGCTCTGGGAAATTTTTCAAAGGTAAAACGCGGGATTTTCGTCACCACATAATCAATCGTTGGCTCAAAAGAGGCAGGTGTTGCACCACCCGTAATATCGTTACTTAACTCATCCAGTGTAAAACCAACGGCTAGTTTTGCCGCAATTTTAGCAATCGGAAAACCTGTTGCCTTAGAGGCCAATGCAGAGGAGCGTGATACACGTGGGTTCATTTCAATAATAACGATTTTGCCATTATCAGGATTGATAGAAAACTGAACGTTAGAACCGCCTGTTTCAACGCCTATTTTACGCAGTACTGCCAATGATGCATCACGCAAAAGCTGATATTCCTTATCGGTTAAGGTTTGCGCAGGAGCGACGGTAATCGAGTCCCCCGTATGAATACCCATCGGATCAAGATTTTCAATCGAACAGATGATAATGCAATTATCTGCTTGATCACGCACCACCTCCATTTCGTATTCTTTCCAACCGAGTAAAGACTCTTCTAGCAATACTTCAGTCGTTGGCGATAAATCAAGACCACGCGCAGTAATCTCTTCAAATTCATCTTTATTATAGGCAATACCACCACCCGATCCCCCCATGGTGAAAGAAGGACGAATAATAATCGGAAAATCAATTCTCTTTTGCGTCTCACGCGCCTGCTCCATATTATGCGCGACTTCTGAATAAGCTGACTCAAGACCAATTTCATCCATTGCTTTGCGAAACAGATCACGATCTTCTGCCATATCAATCGCTTCAGGCTTAGCACCAATCATTTCTACACTGTATTTTTCCAGCACTCCTTCACGTGCAAGATCAAGCGCACAATTTAAGGCGGTTTGCCCACCCATTGTTGGTAAAATCACCGTAGGGCGTTCTTTTTCAATAATGGTCGCGACGGTCTGCCATAAAATCGGCTCAATATAAATAGCATCTGCCATCTCAGGGTCAGTCATAATAGTGGCTGGGTTAGAGTTCACCAGAATGACACGATAGCCTTCTTCACGCAGTGCTTTACAGGCTTGCGTGCCTGAGTAATCAAATTCACACGCTTGACCAATAATAATAGGACCAGCACCAATAATTAATATACTTTCAATATCCGTACGTTTTGGCATGGCGTTACGCTTTCTCTCTCATCATGGAAATAAATTGGTCAAACACGGGGGCAACATCTTGTGGACCAGGGCTGGCTTCTGGATGTCCTTGAAAGCTCATTGCAAGGCAATCAGTACGCACCATACCTTGCAGTGTATTATCAAATAAGGAACGGTGTGTAGGCTGCAAATTATCAGGCAAGGTTTCATCATCAATAATGAAACCATGGTTTTGGCTACTGATCATCACTCGTTTTGTTGCTAAATCTTGTACGGGGTGATTAGCACCATGATGGCCAAACTTCATTTTTATAGTCTTCGCACCACTGGCAAGGCCTAATAACTGATGACCTAAACAAATACCAAAGGTAGGGATTTTTGCGTGCAAAATTTGCTGAATCGCTTCAATTGCATAATCACACGGCTCAGGATCACCAGGCCCATTGGATAAAAACACGCCATCAGGCTGCATCGCTAAGACTTCGCTGGCGGGGGTTTTTGCAGGCACAACGGTTATATGACAACCTCGCTCTGCCAACATACATAAAATATTCTTTTTAATCCCATAGTCATAAGCAACCACCTGAAACTCAGCCGTTGCTTTATCAGTATTAACACGAGCCTCATCAGGATCAAGTTTCCATGTACCCAACGTCCACTCATAAGCTTCGCTAGTCGTCACTTCTTTAGCTAAATCAAGCCCTTTTAAGCCAGAAAAAGCCCGTGCAGCGTGTAACGCATCTTCCTCTGAGGGATGATCACCTGCAACGATGCAAGCATTTTGTGACCCTTTTTCACGAATTAAACGCGTTAAACGACGGGTATCAATGTCCGCAATCGCAATAATCTCGCGTTGTACTAAATAGTCTGTTAATGACATTTCCGCACGCCAGTTGCTATGTAATAGCGGTACATCTTTAACAACCAGACCTGCAGCAAAGATGATTTTTGCCTCTTCATCTTCAGTATTAACACCTACATTACCAATATGCGGATACGTTAACGTAACAAGTTGCTTTGCATAAGAAGGGTCGGTCAGTATTTCCTGATACCCCGTTAGTGCTGTATTAAAAACAATTTCCCCAACTGTTTTTCCATCAACACCAATCGACTCTCCACGAAAAATACTGCCATCTTCGAGGACTAATAACGCACGCTTTCTCACAGAAACAACTCTCCTAGCGATAACCTAAGCTTTTAGATACAAAAAAACGAGATATCATGACCAAGTAGAAACAACGAGCAAACCGACTTGTCCCACTTCAAATCTCGTTTAGAAACAATGTTACAATTAGAATAAGGCTTCGACAACACATGCTATTCCTATAGCACACTGAAAGGACGCAACCTCTTTTGTGGTGGGCTATTCTAAAGGAAAGCTTCTTATGCTGTCTATATTGATAAAATATTTTCTCGGTAAAACTTCAATTCTTCAATGGAATCCAGAATATCATCCATTGCTAAATGTGAACCTTTCTTCGTAAAACCTTTTAATACTTTAGGTTTCCACCGCTTTGCTACTTCCTTAAAACTACTTACATCAAGATTCCGGTAATGAAAATAGGCCTCTAATTCTGGCATTGTGCGTGCTAAAAAACGTCGATCCTGACAAATACTATTGCCACACATGGGCGAAGCACGTCTTGAGACATATTCTCGTAAAAACGCCAATGTTTCTTTTTCAGCCATTACTTCGGAATAGCTGCTTTCTTGCACTCGTTTAATTAGACCTGAACTGCCATGTTGCCTTTGATTCCATCCATCCATACCATCCAGCAATACATGATTTTGATGAACTGCTATAACAGGACCTTTTGCTAATATATTAAGCTCTTTATCGGTTACAACCGTTGCAATTTCAATAATTTCATCATTTAGTGTATCCAACCCTGTCATTTCTAAATCTATCCAGATTAGGTTTTGTTTTTTTGCACTCATCAATTTGTCTTTTCGCTTGGTTACCATATAATCTCTTGTTTCGCATCAGCCGTTGCACTTCATAAACTAACTTATAAAAATGTTCAACCTTGAGCTTGCTGAGACTATAACAACAAATCACTAGGATTACAGAGACAATATGCCTACTTTCACTTGGATATTCTTGATTGCCCTAATTACCTCCACTGCTGTCCAAATGTGGCTATCAATCAGAAACACACGACATGTCGCCAAGCATCGCTCAGCAGTTCCTGAAGAATTTAGCGACAAAATAACACTGGAAGAACACCAAAAAGCCGCTGATTACACCACAACAAAGGCCAATTTCGGTCGTTTGGAAGCGTTCATCGGCATCTTTATTTTATTGTTTTGGCTTTTTGGCGGAGGCTTAAATTGGCTTGATAGCTTTTTTCGCTCAATGGAATGGGGAGAGTTAACCACAGGCATTGCCGTTCTATTAAGCTTTTCTTTTATTTCCAGCTTTATTGGCTTACCCACTTCTCTTTATCGTACCTTTGTCATTGAAGAAAAATTTGGCTTTAATAAAACCACCCTTAAAACCTTAATCGTCGATATGTTAAAAGGCACAGTACTTGGTTTAGTCATTGGGGTTCCTTTATTGTTATTAATTCTATGGCTTATGCAGTCAGCGAGTACCCCTGATAGCTTATGGTGGCTTTATGCATGGGCCACACTCTCAATGTTTTCATTAGTAATGATGTGGGCTTACCCCAAATTCATTGCACCTATCTTTAATAAATTTGCTCCCTTAGAAGATGGTGAAACATTAGAGAGAATTAAAGCACTCCTTAAACGCACAGGTTTCAATAGCAATGGCGTTTTTATTATGGATGGCTCACGCCGTTCAAGTCATGGTAATGCTTATTTCACTGGTTTTGGCAAAAATAAACGCATTGTTTTCTTTGATACACTCTTAGAGTCACTCTCCCCCCCTCAAATAGAGGCTATTCTGGCTCATGAACTAGGACATTTTAAACACAAACATATATTGAAGGGTCTTGCTGTATCTTTAACCACAACGCTGGTTGGATTTGCTATACTAGGATGGTTAATAAATAAACAATGGTTCTATAGTGGATTGGGAATTGAGCATTCATCAACCTATATGGCATTACTTTTATTTATGTTGGTATCACCTTCATTTACTTTTTTACTTGGACCAATGATGTCTTGGTGGTCACGTAAGCATGAGTTTGAAGCTGATAAATTTGCAGCACAAGAAGCAAGCGCATCGGAACTTATTAGCTCGCTAGTGTCTTTATATAAAGAGAATGCAAGCACGTTAACACCCGATGCACTTTATTCAGCATTTTACGATTCGCATCCACCAGCATCGATACGAATCGCACATTTGAAACAAGTTTCTGAGGTTTAGAGACACCTAGGGGCAATATTACTGGGAAAAAGGGCTTCTCCCAGCCTTTTAACAGCATGTGCCGTGACGTATATGGATTAATCACATATATCACGGCGTGTTACTATTTATTTATTCTGGAGATTGTCATGAGCAAGAAAACAACAACAGGGGTTGTCGTCGGTTCTTTACTATTATTGTTAACAAGCAATTTATTTGCTGCAGGAAACGCAAGTACAGGAAAAAAGTTATATCAAAACTCGCAATGTATGCGCTGTCACAGTTCCGAGATTTTCAAAGCAAAAAGTCGAAAGGTCAAAAGCCTGAAAAAATTGGAATCTAAAGTACGTTTATGCGATAGCAAGCTCAGTACTAACTGGTTTGAAGAAGATATTCAAGATGTTGTGGCGTATTTAAATAAAAGCTTTTATAACTTCAAATAACAACAAACTGCTTTTGCATTGATGCTATCCTTATCCCAAACAAGACATCAATGCAGCAATAGTAAGGTTAAATATCCCCAATTCAACATTTCATCTGCTTTACTCGCTAAGCCCTCCACTTGCAATATCTCCTCAATAACATCTTTCTCTTCATCTAGTTGTACGGCATCAAGATAACGTAATAATAATGTCCACTCTGCAACATAATCACTGATATAGCATTTCAATAATCCTTGAGTTTGTAATACACGTCGCTCTTTGGCTAGTTGATGCTTTGCTTTTAATAGTTGTTCTTTGAGGGATAAACTCAAATCAAAATGAATAGAGGTAATATGGGAGCTTTCCAATAATGCGTGTTGTGCAATGCTTCCCAAATTGATTTCCTGCTCCCGCCACAATAATTCTTGAGGAATCTGTGGTAAAGATAGTGCTGGGTTTAATGGGAATTTGTAAAAACCCCATTTCGCCCCCATCCAACACTCAATAAGAATTGAGTCATCATCAATTGACCTATTACTATCTAGATATTCAGCACAAATAGCCTCAGCAGCATAAGCTCTAGAATCTGTTTTCCAACGCGAGAAATCACGATTAGGTGCAATACCATAAGCTTTTTCTAGTATACGCCAACGGCTAATAAAACAGTGCCAGTCACGCTGATATTCAGGATTACGTCGTAAGAACTGCCATGCCCACTGCTCTTTTGTTAATTCAGTGGTATAGTCATAATCCTGAGCAGAACGCCAATGATACTCGGAGGAATCTCATTTTCCAAAATAGAATTAGCTCAACATTGCTTTAAATGCCATACCTAAAACATCATCAATAATTGAACCGTCGCGATCAGAATCCAAAAGTGATGTTAAGAAGCCCCCTGATTCCGCAGGCGCTGGTGCAGGAGCTGCACTAGAACCACCACCTAATAACTTCTTACCAAGTGATGCCATCACCATTGAAGCAACAATAGGTAACATTTTCTTCATTAATGTACTCCCTAGACCTGTTTCTTTTGCAGCATGAGTAGCCACATTACGGCTGACTTCTTTGGAACCAAAAATATTACCTAAAATAGCATTACCATCTTTTTCTGTTGCTTTCTCTTCTAACGTAGCAGGTTCATCAAGATAACGACCATGATCACCTTTGCCTAACGCATCCATAATATCACCCACGCCAATGTCCTCTTCTGCTCTACGTTGCAAACCACGTGTTACGGAAGGACTTAGTGAGCCAATAGCCTGTTTTGCCTGCTCCTCTGAAATATCAAACTGACCTGCAATTTGCGCAATGGCCGATGTGTTTTCTGAGCCTGTTAAAAAATCAGTAACATTCATTTTTTATTTCCTTTCCAAAAAGAACTAATAATCATTTGATAATAAAGCAAATCATTAGCATTCCATTAAAAATACTAATCTAGTAGAAACAATTGCTTATAAAAAAGGTCAAACGTATAACTTATTTTAACAGACCCTTTGTTTATTGTGAGGGGACTTTAACGATAACTTTATATAACTTCATACAAATAAATGCGCACATGATAAATAATGTGCTACTTTAATTATTTTTTAAGGGCATAACGCACTCATAATGACACATGATGTTCGCCTCGCAGGGCTTAAAAACTGGGTAAAAAACACTCTACACTGGCATAATGCAACCATCGAAGTTGCTTCCGCAGATGCCAGTTTTCGACGTTACTTTCGCGTCACACATGCAGGTAAAACGACTATCGCAATGGATGCGCCGCCAGACAAAGAAGATACTGCGCCGTTTATTGATATTACTCAACGCCTCCTCAAAACAGGCGTTCATGCCGCTACTATTATTGCAGAAAATAAAGAGCAAGGTTTTTTGTTACTTGAAGACTTAGGCACATCTGCTTATTTAGATAAATTAAATAACAACACCGCTGACACACTGTATAACGAC
>CAYNGN010000037.1:0-11059 GCA_964396615.1 uncultured Thiothrix sp.
CGCTCTTTAGCGGCAGTGGATAGCCAATGACAACAAGGGTTTGGAGGGGAAAAAGCGGCGGCAGAATCTATCATTCTGGCGGTATTACGGTACACTAATCGGTACATAATCAATAATTCTCGGTACATTTTTAAATTGTTTATGCTGTCCTGTTGGGTTGTTTGTGCAACGCAATGGGACGTTCTTTGCATAAGGCGTTAGCTACTTTTTAATCTGTTTGTAGCCTGCCTATTAGAATTGAGTATTTTGAGATTAATGGCAAGTAAATTTTTTTATTTTGGGGTGAAACAGGAGATGTTTTCTATAAAGATGATGAGGATCAATGGGTTAATGTTGATATTATTTTTTGAGCGATGGGTTATTTCTGTTTTTAAGAAATTTTCTTCTGTTTTTCGGGGAATAATTTATATCTTCAAATATCAATCGAGTCTGACCCTTTTGATTTCTTTTGATTTCGTAAATCCGCTAATAAGGATGTTGCCCAATATAATTCCCCGCAGGATTATAATTACACACTAAAACCATTGATTTATCACTACAAACGGCTTTAGCACATCCCACTTCTGTCGTATTTTTCCAAATTATTTGCGTATAATGTCCACACATTTTACCTGCTTGGCATGTGTTTGAGGCATAATCATAATTAACACGTTCTGCGGCAAAACTAGCAATCACTTGCTGTTCAGAAATATGCTGTTGTTCTACATGACCATCAGACCATCTCATAGGACTTGCCCAATATAAATTTTCACCATATTTCTGCTGAAAACGACCTGAGTTTGGGCGATGCTCTAAACCACATCCACGAGTGTTTTTTAAGTGATTCGCCCATTGTTGCGCATAACGTGTTAAATGAACTGACCAACTCAAGCTAGGCACACCAACCTGTTGCCGTATCGCATTATGCGCAGCAACCATTGCATTCGCATTCACAATATCTGTTGGTTGTGGTGTTGCTAAAGAGGTTGAGCTACTAACAACAAGAACACTTATTGTCACAGCGAAAAATCTGATAAGAGAATTTTTTACCATACTATTTGCCCTTTTTATTGGTGTTGAGGAATAACTACTACTCACCATACCATATAAAAAATTATTATCAGATTAATTGAATATAATTATTTATATAAAGTGCCTTATTTTAGGGAAATATTCTGATAAAATTATTTAAATCAGATGATCTTTAGGACGGTCATGTACAGAAGTATTATTAATAATAACCTAATCCTTCAAACGATACCCCGTCTTAAACATCCATGAAACCACCGCAATACAAATAGATAAAAAGAGTAAAATCATCGCTAAACTTAAGCCGACACTGACATCAGAAACACCAAAAAAACTCCAGCGAAAACCACTAATAAGGTAAACCACAGGGTTAAATAACGTCACCGTTTGCCAAAAAGGAGGCAACATATTAACCGAGTAAAAACTTCCACCAAGAAAGACTAACGGAGTAATGACTAATAAAGGAATCAGTTGTAATTTATCAAAATTAGAAGCCCATAGACCAATAATAAAGCCAAATAAACTAAAGGAAATACAAGTCAGTATAAGGAAAGTTAACATCCAGAAAGGATGTTGAATGTGCAAATCAACAAATAAACTGGCAGTGGCAAGAATAATCAGACCAAGGATAAAAGATTTACTTGCCGCTGAACCCACATAGCCTAATAAAATCTCAAAATGAGAAATAGGTGCGGACATGACCTCATAAATTGCGCCAGTAAATCGGGGGAAGAAAATGCCAAAAGAGGCATTATTAAGACTCTGAGTGAGTAATGACAACATGGTTAGCCCAGGAACAATAAACAAGCCATAGGGAATGCCGTCAACCGTTTCAATACGTGAACCAATGGCTGAGCCGAACACAACAAAATACAGTGATGTCGAGATCACAGGGGAGGCAATGCTTTGAAAAAGCGTCTTCCAAGCACGCAACATTTCATATTTATAAATAACTTTGACGGCTTGAAAATTCACTGTTGCTTACTCACTAAATTAACGAAAATGTCCTCAAGAGAACTCTGTGCTGTTTGTAGGTCTTTTATTTCCAATCTTGCTTTATTCATGGCTTTTATTAATAGCATGATGCCTGTTTGTTCACTCTGGGTATCATAGGTATAAGTGACTTTCGTGCCATTCTCAGACAACGCCAAATGATAGGATGTCAATGATGCCGGTATGGCTGAAATTTTCGCTCGCAATTCAATAATCAAGCGTTTTTTCCCCAACTTTTGCATCAATGCCTGTTTTTCATCAATCAGCAATAACGCTCCATTGCTAATCACCCCCACACGATCCGCAATTTCCTCAGCTTCCTCAATATAATGCGTCGTCAAAATAATAGTGACACCTGATTCACGTAAGCGACGTACAATATTCCACATATCCTTGCGCAATTCAACATCCACCCCAGCGGTTGGTTCATCAAGAAATAAGATACGCGGCTCATGAATAAGCGCCTTAGCAATCAGTACTCTACGTTTCATCCCCCCTGAAAGCGTTCTAATCTCAGCATTTTTTTTATCTAATAGCGTTAAGTCCATCAACATCTTTTCCACAAGCGCTTTATCGGGTTTTTTGCCAAATAGACCACGACTAAAATTCAACGTATTAATAACGGTCTCAAAGGCAGGAAGGGTCAGCTCTTGAGGCACCAAGCCAATCAACGCACGAGTTTCACGGTAATCTGTAATACTATCAAAACCATTAACAGTAACCGTGCCACCCGTAGGCAAAACTAAGCCACAAATAATAGAAATCAAGGTGGTTTTACCTGCTCCATTGGGCCCTAGTAATGCCAGAATTTCACCCTCTTTAATCTCTAAGGTAATCTCTTTTAACGCCTCATGCCCTGATGCATAGGTTTTGGATAGGTTTTTAATGGATATAATAGTGTTCATTTTATTCAGCGGTTTAAATAATTTGGAAGACATTAACATTGATCGTCGTCATGCCGCAATTTGTGGTTATGTGTATAAGCAAGGTTGCTATGCAAGAAGAAGAGCGCACTCACAACTCGCCCACTAATTTCACATAGCGGCGATTTCCCTAAAATAGCCTACGTTTCATTTTACTTCTGTATATTTACGTCAAGTGTAACACAATAGAACACATCTAAAATTAAACACCCCTTGCGTTTTTGTCACAGATACTATTAAATCCCCCCAAACTACAGGGCTATTTGTCGAACCGTATGGTATTAGTTTACTTAAAAAATAACCATTAGTGTCAGCCTCCACAAAGGCTGTTATTTTTTACTGACTAATCATACACACCTTCCCGTCAAAGCCTGTAACCATCGTCCTTGTTGATGAATTATTCTGAGTCATTTTATGTATTTGTCTGCCGATAGCCTATCGCTTACTTTTTTATTATTTTTACCACTCATTGGTATCGTACTAATTGCCTTAACCCCCAAAGATTTAGCGCATTGGGTGCGTAAAACGGCGATTGCTTGTTCAACAATTACGCTTTTTTATGCCAGTAATTTTTATGTAGCCTTTGAATTTAATGCATCACGACAATTTCAAGAAAACTACCCGTGGAGTGAAAACTTAGAAAGCGCCTTTCATTTTGCGTTAGACGGTTTTTCATTACCAATGGTGTTATTAGCCGCCCTACTCTCATGGATTGCGATTCTTGTTTCCAATCGTATTCATGCCAAACTTTATTACCAACTGCTCCTTGTCCTAGAAACAGCAATGATTGGCGTTTTTATTGCTCAAGATTGGTCGTTGTTTTACGTTTTCTGGGAGGCTACCCTAATCCCCTTGTTTTTCCTTATTGATGGCTGGGGTGGCAAAAAACGCCAAAAAGCATCGCTCAATTTTGTGCTTTATACCATGGGCGGCTCTATTTTTATGCTGATTAGCCTGCTGGTTGCCTTTGACTTGGTCGGTATGCATTCCTTCGACTTTATCGTCATTAAAGAGGGAATGAAGGACTTAGATGAAAGTCAACAAGTACTCATCTTCCTTGGTTTACTGGTAGGCTTTGGGGTTAAAATGCCCATTTTCCCGCTCCATGGCTGGCTATCATTAGCCCATGTAGAAGCCCCCAGCCCTGTTAGTATTTTACTATCAGGTATTTTGTTAAAAATGGGAGCCTACGGCATTATTCGTGCGGTAGAAATGCTACCTAAAGCAGCACTTGCGTTACAAACCTTATTATTTGTACTGGCGATGATTAGCATTGTTTATGGTGCATTACTCGCATGGCAGCAAAGTGATTTAAAACGCATGATCGCCTATTCCTCGGTGAGTCATATGGGCGTTGTCTTACTCGGTATCTCTTCACTGACTGAAATGAGTATCCTCGGTGCAAGTTTACAAATGGTGGCACATGGCTTATCTGCAGGCGCGTTATTTATGCTGATCGGCTTGCTGTATGAACGAACCCATACACGTGACATTAATGATTATGGCTCGCTGATTCATGTTACACCGAAGTTTGCCTTTTTTATTATTATGGTATTAGTTGCAAGTATCGGCTTCCCTGGCACGATTGGCTTTGTTTCAGAACTCCATATTCTCGTGGGTAGCTTCCCGACATGGCAATGGTGGATGTTACTCCTCGGCATCGGCATATTAGTCACCGCTGTCTATAGTTTGCGTACGGGAAAACACTTGTTTACGGGACCAATGAAAGCCTCCATGCAACACGTTGAAGATCTAAAACCCTTAGAGATGCTTGCAGCATCAGTGTTATTAGCGGCCATTCTTTATTTCGGTTTTTATCCTACGCCTCTCATTGAACTCATGGCAGCCAATGTGAAGGACTTTAGTGAACACATCAGTATATATGCGCACCCTCAACAGCATGTTAACCTCATCACCCCCTAAGGAAACGCATCATGTCTACTGAACCTGATTTAGCGTCAACAGCCACAACGAATACGACAATGCCATCAGCATCATCGACAGAAGCTATTCGTGCTGAGTTTCAACAGATGCTTGATCATATGGGGCATATTCTCCCTGCACAAGCACCCCTGAATGATTTTGTCCATCACAATACCTTACATGGCTTACAACACCTTGATTTTAATCAGGCAGTAAAGCAATCGAAACAAATAACGGGCGCTTATGGCTACCAGTCTGCGGCTATCTTTAGACAGTACTACCAACAAGGACGCATTAATGATGCTGATCTTGATACTGTTCTTAATGCTGATAAAACACTACAAGCAGACAAGGTATTTATTGAGGCAGAACAAGGCACATTGTATCAACATGATATTTATAAAGCCGCGCTGTTACACCCCATAAAAAGTATTACCAGCAGCCAGCTTGCATGGCAAGTGGAAGAAAATCATGCTCTGTCACGTTTCCAAGAGAATGTCAGCAAAGCAAGCCAACAACAATTACGCAATGCGGCTAAAAAACGGGGGCAACTCAAAGAAGATAATGCCACTGAACACTTATGGGAAAGCTGTCTTGATAGCTTAGGCTTAAAACATGATGCCATGCATTCTGAAGCGATACAGGACTTATCACCCGAACATGCTGAGTCAATGTTCATTCGCTTATTTAATAAAGACGGCAAAACCGCAACAGGACAACAACCCGTTTCGGATCAATCGCATTATTTAGTTTATCAACAAGCCCGCAAACATCTTGATGATCTGCTGGGTAAGATTGGTAATCAGCTAACCTTAGGCAGCTTTATTAACAAGCTGACAGGGGAAAATATTGCTGATCATGTATCCCCCTTAATTATTCGTTATGTATCCAGTTGGCTTGATCAAGGCGTGGCAGCATGGCAACCCCAGCAGCGTGAATTAGGTTTTTATGCCGCATGGAAGGCAAGTGCTAAAACCGATTTGCTAGGTTTATTCGACGATTTACCTGATTGGAATGAACATATTGACTCACTCCCTAATGATGCCACAGAAACCATTATTGCCGAACTCACCCGTAGTGATATTCCCCGCGAAAAATGGACACAATACCTTGAACGACTCGCTTTAGAATTGCCCGGTTGGTCAGGGATGTTTTTGTGGCGACATCAGCATCCAAACTACAAAGGGATTGATACCCCCGTTGATATGCTTGACTACCTTGCCGTACGATTGATTCTTGAACACCTCTTCGTCCAACGTATTTGTCGTAATACATGGCTGACAAATGCCAGTGTCTTTGAGTTACGCGCTTATTTTCACCATCATCACTCTGAGTTATTAGTACGTTATCAAGTTTTTAATGAAATCTTACCTGAATACCTCATTACCCGTATTCAGCAGTTAATCCCGCGCAGTACAGGTCTCAATGAACACCGCCCCGAATGGCGACAACTCGCACAAATGATTTTGACATGGCAACAAAGTCCTGAAGGTGATCATGGCATGGGGTACTCCGTATATCGTAGTGCATGGCGTTTATTTCTACTCTGTCAACACCTTGGCTTATACAGTTATGAAGTACAAAAATTTGATGATGCATCACTTCGCGTTGTTTTCAAATGCTTAGATACCCTTGAAGATGAGGAAAAATTCGGCTTCTTATGGTTACAAGCCTACGAAATACATTACCGCGATACGTTTTTTAACGCTATTTTGCAAAATGAAAACCGTGGTTCATGGAAAACACGCGATGAGCAAGCCTTGCCAGAAGCCCAACTAGTCTTCTGTATGGATGATCGTGAAGAAGGTATTCGTCGGCATTTAGAAGAGCTTAATCCACAGATTGAAACCTTAGGCGCAGCCGCTTTTTTCAATATTATTATGAATTGGAAAGGCTTGGATGATAAGGAAGTTACCGCGCTTTGTCCTGTGGTTGCAACCCCTGTGCATCAGGTAACAGAAGTGCCACAGGATGACCAACGCAATCGGCAAAAACAGCACCAAAAGCGTCGCGATAAGCGTTTATGGTTACATAACCTATTACATCAAGAAACACGGCGCGGCTCGGTGAGCAGCTTAGCACTAATGGCATTGACGGCTCCTTTAACCTTAGCGGTGTTATTAGCAAAAGTGTTTACCCCCTTAAGCTTTGCCCAAAAAGCCAATGCTTTACGGGCGAAAAGTGACCTAACGATTAATACCGTCGCCGAGTTTACCGCAACTGAAACACGGGAAAACGCCAGCCCTGAGCATAACCAACACGGTTTCAATGACAATGAACAAGCCGAACGGGTAGAAGCTTTTTTACGCGCAACAGGCTTGATTCGTGGCTATGCCGCTCTTGTTGTGCTGGTTGGGCATGGTTCGAGTAACGCCAATAACCCACACAAAGCCGCCTATGATTGTGGTGCCTGTAGTGGTCGTCACAGTGGTGCAAATGCGCGTGTCTTTGCCGCCATGGCAAATCGCCCTGTCATTCGTGAAAAACTAGCCACTAAGGGTATTATTATTCCAAAAGAAACATGGTTTTTAGGCGCAATACATAATACGGCGGATGAAAGCATGACATGGTTTGATAGTGATCAAATCCCTGCGGCATTAAACACTGAATTTGATACGTTACAAAAAACGGTCTATCAAGCAAGTTTGTATTCAGCAGCAGAACGGTGCCGAAAATTTGCCTCAGCCCCCAAGAATCCATCCTTAAAAGCGGCACAACAACACGTTGCCGCCCGTACGTTTACCCTTGGACAATCTCGTCCTGAGCTGGGGCATACCACCAATGCAGCGGCTGTTATTGGTCGTCGTTCACTCAGTCGTGGTTTGTTTCTTGATCGACGGGTATTTTTGATCTCTTATGACTGCACCACTGATCCTGAAGGCGATTTATTAGAAAAAATCTTACTCAGCGCAGGCCCTGTGGGTGCAGGGATTAACCTTGAGTATTATTTTTCCACGGTAAATAATGAACGTTATGGCTGTGGCACAAAAACAGTACACAATATTGCAGGACGGTTTGGCGTGATGGAAGGAACATCGAGTGATTTGCGTACAGGATTACCGTGGCAAATGGTTGATATTCATGAGGCAATGCGCTTACAGATTCTGGTTGAAGCAACGATAGAGGTACTTACAAAAATTTATCAACGCCAACCTCCTTTGCAAGAGCTAATCGGTAAAGGCTGGATACTTGTCTCCGCTAAAGACCCTGATACCAATGAAATTTCTACCTTCCAGCCTGATCAGGGCTTTGTCCCTTGGCAGGGTGAGCAAACTAAATTAGCCACCGTAAAACGCTCCGCAGACTGGTATCACAATCATTATCATCACCTGTCCCCCGCATTAATCAGTAAAGGTGTGCAGGACACGCCCAAAAAGACCGTAAAAAACACCTCACAGGAGGCAAACCATGCTTGAGTTGATGCTGGCACTTATTCCCCTTTTACCCCTGTTAGCAAGTGTATGGATTGCCATTAGTTTTCTTTTTTTCCAAAACCGTGGCGAAGGCGGTGAGAAAAAAACAGCACGTGTAATATTGATCGCAACATCGCTGTCATTATTACTCGTCATCATCATTGATATCGTTACCTTGCTACACGGCACAATCGGCAGCGTTGTTTTAGGTCAATGGCTGGCAACAGGCAATTATGTCATCTTAATTAGCTTTTTTATTGATCCTCTCAGCTTGGTCATGATGAATCTAATTGCCGTGTTAGGCGTGCTGATGACCTATTTTTCAGTACCTTATATTCATCGCGAAGCAGGCTTTCAACGCTTTTTTATGGTCTTAGCCCTGTTGATTTTTGCTATGCAATTGATTGTGATGGCGGGTAATCTGGTCTTAGTGTTTGTTGGTTGGGAGTTTGCAGGGGTGAGTTCTTATCTGTTGATTGCTTATCGTTGGGAACGCAATATTGCCACCGAAAATGCACTACGCGCTTTTGTTACTAACCGTGTCGGTGATGCAGGCTTTATCTTTGCCTTCGTCATTAGCTTTTTTGTCATTGACACAACGGAATGGCAAGCCTTATTACGCACTGCTGAAAATATGATAATGGATAAAAGCATACCTCATCTCTATTTTGTGCTTATTCCCGCTGCTCTCATGCTGGCTGCATTGATTAAATCCGCGCAATTTCCCTTTTCTGCATGGATTACCCGCGCATTGGAAGGCCCTACCTCATCAAGTGCTATTTTTTATGGCGCATTAATGGTACACGCAGGGATCTATTTATTAATTCGTATTGAGCCATTGATTAGCATTGTGGGTGTTTTGCAGGGGGTATTGATCGTGCTTGGTTTAGCATCCGTGATTTATGGTTATCTCTGTAGCTTGGTACAAACGGATGTAAAAACCGCGTTTATTTTTAGTGTTATTGCCCAAATTGGTCTAATGCTGATTGAAATAGCCTTTGGTTTTACCACGCTTGCCTTAGCACATTTGGTGATTCATGCTATTTGGCGGAGTTATCAGTTTTTACATGCGCCTTCCTTTTTACATCAAATCACCCAAGCCCCTCGCCCTGCTCCGCAATGGTTACAAAAAAGAACGTGGTTATACACCGCAGCACTGCAACGTTTTTGGCTAGACCCACTGACGAACTACTTATTTGTTACCCCTGCACATGCCATCTCACAAGATGCTCAGGTCTTTGAAGATAAGGTCATAACGCGTTTCACGGGTAAGCTTTCCTATGATCATATGATCACCAGTCTAGCCGTTTGGGAGCAACGAAAAGCAGAACAAAGCGCCCCTAATGATATTGGCAAGGGCTATGGCTTTTTAGGACAGTTGATGGAAACAGTGGCGTATTTCTCGCAATGGCTAGAAGAAAAACTCCTCTTTCATACCAAAAATAAGAAAAAAGGCAGGGATCGTTTACACAAGATGACGGATTATGTTGAACGTATTGAATCATTACTTATGCAACCGCGTTACTTGGTTTTATTCATTATTATCACTTTTGTGATGGTCTTATAGGAAAGGGCAGATGGACTATACTCAAATAAGCAGTACCTCATGGCCTTTGCTGGGGTTGTTACAACTAGTTCCCTTGTTGGCAGGATTGATTTTAATTCGCTTACGGGGTCGAAGGGCAACCCTATTGGCGATTGGAGTCAGTATTTCCCAAGGTTTGTTAGCCTTGTTGATTTATGCACTTTTTGATACCAGCCTTACGGGTAATACCTTTCAGTTTGCTGAAGAAATAGAGATTTTTGGCGCATTTCATTACCATGCTGCTGTTGATGGGGTTGGCGTGGTGTTTTTACTGCTAACCGCCTTACTAGGCTTTATTAGTATCATCTTTGTTATTCTGCGTAATCTACATAACAGTAGCATTCTCGCGGTTATGCTGTTGATACAGTCTACATTGATGGGACAATTTTTAACCGTTGATTTACTCTGGTTTGCATTACTCTCTTGGCTTGAAATTATCTTTATTACCTACCTTTCAATGCGCTGGGCAACCATCTGGGATGCACGGCTGATGATTATCCGCTTTTTGCAGTTTATGGGCATCAGCTTAAGTTTATTTTTAGCAGGAACCTTCATGTTTGGTTGGCTACATGCACAGGGTGGTGATGGAAATATACAACGTTGGTCATTTGATTTGTTTGATCTAGTGCATTTGTCACTGGAACCAAAAACCGCAAGCATCTTATTCTTTTTATTGTTCTATGGTTTAGCAATCCGCATTCCCATTTTCCCCATGCATGGTTGGTTACCGTTATTCATTACGCATGGCAATATTGCAGTGGCACCTATTCTGTTTTTAGGGCTAAAAGTGGGTATTTATGGCCTCATACGCTTTATATTACCCTTACTACCTGATGCAGTCATGCAATGGCAAGAATTGATTATTGGCATGGCATTACTTGGTATTTTTTATGCCGCCTTCCTTGCCACCCGACAAAATAATTTACGCCGTTTATTAGCCTTTGCCATTATTAGCCACAGTAGTATTTTATTGATTGCCTTGTTTTCATTAAATAAAGAAGGCTTTATGGGAAGCATCTTTTTAGCCTTAAACTTTGGTTTGGCAATCTCCAGTCTGTTGGTCATGACAGGCTTGATTTGGCAACGCACAAATACGATTGATATTAATAAGCTCGGTGGATTGTTTAACATTATCCCCTTTGTTGGTGTTGCTTTTCTACTCGCTAGTTTAGCCATTATTGGTATGCCACTAACCCCAGGATTTGAGGGTGTGC
>CAYNGN010000038.1:0-8709 GCA_964396615.1 uncultured Thiothrix sp.
AGAAGTACTGCTACAAGGTCATCATGCTCATTAATAATTTGCGTCTGTTGTCTTAATGTTGATTTTGTATAACTTAGTTTGATAACTCGCTCTGATGCAGAAGCAAGAACGCGACCATCAGCATTATAACTAAGTGCATAAACCGAATCGCTATGCGCTTTAAAGGTTTGTTTCAATTGCCCTGATTTTGCATCCCAAAATCTAATCATCCCGTCTTCTGCTCCAGAAGCAAGGATATGACCATCAGGGGAATAAGTAAGTGTATAAGTTGCACTACCAATATCTAAAGGTACAGGTATCGAATATTTTTCTGGATTGAGAGCATCTGCTGAAAGACTTGTCAATTGATTCAAGGTCTGTTTTTTTAAAGCAGCTCTTCCTTGTGGAACCCTAAGCTTTTTTGCTTCCAAACCATACAGCCAAGCCTTACGGTATTCGGTTAAGTTAGCATTGGTATCACCCTTCTCAAACGCCAAAAGAGCTTTCTCCTCATACGTTTTAGCACGATAATAATTGGCTTCTAATACTTCAGGACGATCTCCTGCCCCACCTGTAAGATAAAAATCATCCCCCACCGTCTCATCATAAATAGAAGGACGTTGCGATGTACCATTCAACTCTCGCTTGACTTGGCTAAAAATATCGGTCAATCGTTGTGGTTGGCTTGCATGTTTAATAAAACTTTTTCTAAACAGACTATTATCAGAGGCTTGTGTACCAGATGTGGTTGCATAAGCAAGAAAAATACCTTTAGCAAGAATAGGAATGAAAGTCGTGCCGCCCATTGATTTAGTAAAAGAGGGCAGTCTATTTCTACAGGCATCCATTAAAACAATATTAAGACCATGATTTATTTCATCGAGTTTATTTAACAACTGATTTAAAGAAACGCTGTGATAATCCAATGCAGTGATTGTTTTTATTTTCTGATTATCAATAGGAATCAAATAATCCGTCGGTTCCTTATAGCGTCGGCTGATTTCTTGTCTACCATGACCACTATAATAAACAAACGCGACACTTTTTTTAGCCTGACGCAAATGCTCTATAAATTCCTCTATTTTGCTTTCCATCATTTGCAGGTTAGCGTTTTCAACATAAGTAACCGCAAAATTTCTACTGACTAAAAATGTCCTCATTGCCCGAGCATCATTAACAGGATTAATAAGTGGACTGTTTGTATAATCCTTATTTCCAATAACCAACGCAAAGCGTTTATAATTTTGTAAGGTCGCAGTCTCTTCTGCCAACCCTTCTATAGAAAAGAAAAACAGCAGGCTAATAACAAGCCCACACACTATTTTGTTATACATTGATTAATGCCCCCATTGACAATCTATCTATAATATAACTGAATAGCCGTTTACTTTCAGCCATAATTATTGTATTTTTTATTCAATATAGCACTCAATAAAAAATTAATAGCTTGAATTACAATTAATTATCAACATCAATCATAAAAATAAATTATGCTATAAAGTAAATAATATAAACGAGGCAACCGCGCCTAAAACAATCATTTCTGCCATTAAATCGCACTCAACTGCCCCTTGAGTTGCTTGTTTCAGTACGGTTCTTTATTTCATAGGCGGCGGTTTCAACAGGCGTTTTCATGGCTGACCTTTGGCTTATTCTTATCATTGTTTTAGATGCTCCTACCCACGCCCCCGATAAGCATCAACCTTCTGCTCAGGCACCCAAACCCCTTGTGGAATTTCCCCCTGTGCAAAAAACACATCAATCGGCATCCCGCCTCGCGGATACCAATACCCCCCAATACGCAGCCATTTCGGCGTAATTTCTTTAATTAACCGCCGCGCAATACGCACCGTACAATCCTCATGAAACGCACCATGATTACGATATGAACCCAAATAAAGCTTCAATGACTTACTCTCAACCAGCAAAGCATCAGGAATATAATCAATCACTAAATGGGCAAAATCCGGCTGTCCTGTCATCGGACACAGCGAAGTAAACTCAGGAGCAACAAAACGCACCATATAATCAACCTCAGCTTGAGGATTTTCAACGCTTTCTAACAATGCTTGTTCAGGTGATGTCGGTAACGCTGTTGTGCCGCCTAACTGTTGTAGGTTTGCATAAATATTTTTAGTACTCACAAATATCACTCCCATTTATTTTTGCTCAGTAATTATCTGAACATCTATAGGAAGCAATAATAACCTACTATAGATATTCATTTATTAAATTTCCGCGCCCTTCGACTACGCTCAGGATGCCCAATAACCTTGCGCTATTCTTTGGGTATTTTTGGAAAGTTTTTTGGAACGTTTTTTGAAAAAGGTGAACTATCACACAAAGCCCTCTAAAAACACGGTCTATACTAAACACATAAACATTAAGTACTCACTAATAACGACTTAAAACGACTACAGACCCCAAGGAATTGTATGATGAAAACCCCAATTATATTTATACTACTTACTGCCTTCAGCACTCCTGTAATTGCTGCTGACCAACAAACCAATGGTGCAACCCAAAGCGTTGTTAATATCAGTGAACAAGTAGGTTCAGGCAACACGTCGGTAATTACTTCAGATCAACGACAATTATTACTCAATGCTGATTCTACACATTACCCTAGTGATTATTCACAACGCCAAACCCTCAGCCAACATGCGGTGAATGTAAGTCGCCAAAATGGCACAAATAATGTGTCTTTGATTACATCAAGACAAACACAACGCAGTATTAATATTGCCCCCTCTCGGGGAGCGAGCAGAAACAGCCAAGCACAAAACAATAGTGCCAGCCAACATGCCATTAATGTTAGTCGGCAAATTGGATCGTTTAACCTGAGTGTGATTAAAAATCGCCAAACTAGTATTCAAGGCAATAGCATGGCTAACTTGCCTCGTTTTACAGGTAGCGCTCGGGCAGCAACAATTTACTCAGGTTCACATTCTAGTAGTTCTTCTAGCGCTAACTAATTTTATTGTATAGATGACCGCGTTCCCAGTGTCACGCTAGAACGCGCTCACCTACCTTCTTAACTCAACCTCACCCAACTGAAGATCATCATAACGAGGACGAAGTAATTTTAATTTCCCTGCTTTTAACGCTTCAATGCTCTGTTTAACGGATTGATTACCGCTAAGAGAAGTAGACAAATTTCTTTGATGAACCCATTTTTTTTCACGGTTAGTATTCCCTGCCTCATACTGCAAAATATCGACCGATATATAACTATTTCTAAAATCTATAACAACCGCTTCTTTAACATTATCCTGATTCATATCCAGCATTTTGACAAAACAAGGCTGTTTTTTATTACAACGATATGAAGAATAAGACTCCTTCAGTGCAGAAAAATGTAAGGGTTCTTCACCTAACATAGTAAACACAATAGGTTTGCTCGGTAAATGTCTACGGCTACTCGGCTTATCACTATATTTTTCAAACAACGCATAATCTGGATGATCTTTCCAGTCACGAATTTCTTCCAGTGCTTCCACCCCTTTTTTTCCTAAACGATATTTCAAGGCATAAAAATCAAAGGTTTCAACACTCGTTTTACCACTTTGTAAACGTTCAAGCTGACTATTAACACTAAGTCGTACAGGATCTAAAAGAGGTGAAGCAAGTGCAATCAATACCCCCAACCAAACCATTGCCAATAAGGGATTTGAAACGGCAATACCCTTGCTCCATTGTCCACACTGTTTTAGCATTTGATAACCATAACTGATGCTATAAAGACCCAACATAATGGCAATACTTAACGCAACAATACGATTGGGCATCAAGCCATACTGCTGAATACGCAAGATAATTGCATACACCGATAACAATGAAAAAATCGTTAATAAAACAATCTGCACCATAAAAATGCGATTACTCCACACTGCAATCGGTTTACTATCCTCATCAACTAAGGTATTTAGTAAGAGAATGCTCACACCCACTAATGACAATAAAATAATGGAGGTGGAGTCATTACCAAATAACCCCTGCCACGAAAAAGGCAAGCTTATCGCAAATAAAATCACAATCGTAGCGGCTAAATAAGCCATCACCTTAAACAAGGCAAAAAAGACACTACGAATTTTGAAAATAAGGCTTTCATGTTCACGACTAATACCAATACCTGCACCGACAAGGGTCGCAACAATAATCGGTGTGACATGTTTATTCCAAATAATGCCAGAGACATCAAGCCCAATGCTATCGAATAGTGTTGTGCCTAATAATAAAATTAACAGAAAACCTCCTGTTAATAAGCCACTAAATAAAAAGAAAAAATGATTATTCCAACCATTTTCAAATAAGTCCGCATAGAGATAATGTGGTTTATCAGCGTTCCATGCTTGAGCAAAGGTAGTGGCAATAATGCCAATTTGAATTAAGGCAATGATAAATAAGGGGGCTATTTTGCTTATCGCATAATACTCTTGCCATACATTCCAACTAATTAATAATACCAACCCCATAGCAACGGCACCCAGATTCAGTACCATAAATCGCTTTGTTTGTTTCCCCCACAACAACAGTACATTGATTACAAATAACACCGCGCCAAAGAGATACAGCGCAATAGCTTCGCTCTCTGCATAGATGCCAACCTGTGAAACAATTAGCCCCGTTCCCCCCCCAATTATGGAAAATAAAAGGGGTTTTGATAACGATTTTGATCGTGTTGATAGAGTATCAGACATGAGTTTTTCCTCCATTAGATTGAATCAGTGTAACCCTATTTCTTGCACTACTAATGGATAGCTTATGCAAATAATGTGCAGATGCTATTTTTATCCAATAAAAGGTATTCTTCATAATCAGCAAACTTCTTGGCATAAGTATGCTGAATAGTATGCTGCAATATACGTCCATATTCTGCTTTTGGTAACATCCCCCATGCTCTTTCTTCAGCAGACAGTTCTGGCTGATATTCATCATTAGCCGTGTATTGCTGGGTAAGCTCTTGCAATAATCGGGGCAATAGTTCTGCTAACCATTGCGGGGCTTCTTCCCAATTTTCAATCATCCATGCCAAACCCAGCCAACCATAGTTTGAATGCCGTCCTTCATCTTTTAAAATTTGATGGTAAGCAGCAATCACATCAGGTTGCTGAGAATACTCACGCATGGCACGAAACAATGGAATAGCCAATGTCTCACCCAAACAATAAAAACGTAGATTACGTTGAAACACCGCTTTGTGTAAGGGTTCACATGTTATTGCGGGGCAAAGGGCTGCATCATTAATTTCTGGCACTTGTGTTGTTCCTGCCTTAACCGCAATAGCATAAGCCAATTCAGCATGATTCATTTCATCATCAGCAATACGCAAGCCTTGTTTGATTAACTCAGGCGACGCACCAACACGTTGTAACCAATGAACATACTGTACGGTAATCGCCGATGAGGCATATTCTGCGCTGGTCTGTTCTAGCCAAAAGTGTTGAATACGTTTCATAAATAAACCTAACGGGGCATTGAAGTATTAATACTTGGGTTAATAATAACAGGTGGTTTATGAATAATCGGCTTTTCTTGTGAAGGATAAGGTGGATTAATAATAGGCGGAATTGTTCGATTTGGCTTGGATGATGGTAGAGGTTTAAAAAAATCAGGGGCTAATTTTACTTTTAAGATTTGATTCGCTAACATTTCTTTAGCTAGGGGTCTTGCTGAGAGGTAGTTTGTCGCATTGGTATTCACTCTTGAACTCCATAATTTTATATTTTCACACAAAAGAGGCATTGTCCTCAAGTTTCAACATACCCCCTATATTAATCCTATAATAATAGAAGAATATTTAAAAAAGAGGGTGACAAAAAAGCTTAGCGGTTATTTTTTTCTGTTGTAATCGTAAAACCTATGCAAAACGCTCCAATTGTTATTGATGCCTAGGTAACCGCACGGATAACAATGCTGCCATCAAGACAAATCCTGCTGAAATCCACAAACATCCCACCAAGCCGTAATACTGATAGGTAACACCTGAAAGCACTGTCCCCGTCAGTCGTCCACCTGCATTGGCCATATAATAAAAACCAACATTCATTGACACTTTATCGTGATCAGAATAAGCAAGAATCAAATAGGAATGTACCGCTGAATTAATCGCAAATACAATGCCAAAAATGCATAAACCCACGATAATAGTCAGCGTCATATCCCATTGCTGCTGTAAAGCAAGGGCTATTCCTGCGGGAATAAAGGCAAGCAATAAGGCTAATAATAACGCCGTTTTACCGTGTGGCTGATGCCCACGAATAAGTGCTGGCGCACTGGCTTGCACAATGCCATAGCCAATAATCCATAACGCGATAAAACCACCCACTTGCTTAAACTCCCAATGCAAAACCTCATATAAAAACACGGGCAAAGCAACCACAAACCACACATCACGCGAGCCAAAAAGAAAAAAACGTGCCGCTGATAGCCCATTAATCGCGGGAATAACCGAAAAAACTTGCGTAAACTTCGGCTTATTTTTTGCTTTCCCTATCGCTTGCGGTAACAACACCCATGTCAGCAAAAAAACCGCAAACAATCCTCCCGCAAGAATAAACAACGCGGAACGAAATCCGACGATGGCTAATAAAAACGCTCCAAGGAAAAAACCAATGCCTTTTAGCGCATTCTTTGAGCCTGTAAGAATAGCGACCCATTTAAACAACTTAGATTCTGCATTATTAGCATCCTCTGTGCTAGGACGTACTAAGGTTTTCACACTGGCTTTAGCAGACATCTTATTGAGATCTTTGGCAATACCCGACAATGCTTGCGCCATCATCACATAAACAACCGAAAGCCATGTATCAGGCACTGTCAACATCAGCAAGGCAAAAACTTGCGTCAGCATACCCATATGCATGGTTACGTTTAGCCCAATACGTGCAGCCAACCAACCACCGACTAAATTAGTGACCATGCCAAAGAATTCATAAAACAGAAAGAGCATTGCCACTTCAAAGGGCGAATACCCCAATAAATGAAAATATAGCACCACTAACATACGGATCGCCCCATCCGTTAGCGTAAATGCCCAGTAGCCAGCCGTAACGACTAAATAGCTTTTGATATTGCTATCCATTTATGACGATATTGATGATGACAGTGAAGCAGCCACCTTATCCGCCAACTCCATCATCCGATTAACGTAACCCCATTCATTGTCATACCAGATCAGCACTTTAACTTGCGTCCCATCAATGACCATTGTTGACAGTGCATCAACAATACCTGAGCGCGGATCATCTTTAAAATCAATCGACACTAAAGGACGCTCCTCAACCCCCAAAATACCGCTTAGTTCGCCTTCAGCCGCTTGTTTAAAATACTGATTAACTTCCTCAGCCGTCACCGTACGCGATGCCTCAATCACCAAATCGGTTAATGACGCATTGAGCAATGGCACACGTACTGCCATACCATTAAGCTTACCCTCTAGCTCTGGAAATATCTGCACAATGGCTTTGGCTGAACCTGAAGAAGTAGGAATTAATGACTGCCCACCTGCACGCGCCCGACGTAGATCATTATGCCCTTTATCAATAAGCGTCTGTGTATTGGTCATATCATGAATAGTCGTCATACAGCCATGCTCAATACCAATTTTTTCGTGTAAGACTTTAATTACAGGCGCAAGGCAATTTGTCGTACAAGAAGCAGCCGTCAGTAAATGATGTTCAGCAGGATTATAGAGATCATCATTAATACCATAGACAATATTTAACGCTCCCGTGACAGGTGCAGCAACAATAACCTTCTTCACCCCTTGATCAAAATAAGCCTGCAATTGTTCAACGTGACGAAACTTTCCTGTTGCTTCAATCACAATGTCACACGATGACCAATCGGTATCAGCAATTTCTGTATTAGAACTGTAGCCAATAATCGTCTCATCTACTACTAAATGATCTGATTCACCATGACAATCAGGCTGCCATATACCATGCACTGAATCAAACTTGAGTAAATGCGCAAAACAAGCGGCATCGCCGCTAATTTCATTAACATGCGTAAAGGTAAAATTAGGGTTATCCCATGCAGCACGAAAACCTAAACGTCCCATACGACCAAAACCATTAATACCTATTGAGGTTGCCATATTTTCTCCTTTTATATAGCGCTACAGTTTAATGACTTTCAAGGCAGGAATATATCACTAAAAGTAACGCGTTATGGGAGGAAAGCAACGAGATTAATTAACCTCGTACTCAGCATGTAAGAAATAATATTGAATTCTTGTTCCTAAGCATTACATCATTGATTGCTGATAATTTTTCAAGCCAATCTCACTAATCACATTGTGTTGGGTCTCTAACCAATCCAAATGCTCTTCTTTTTCATTCAGAATTTTACCCAGTAGCTTGCGTGATACATAATCTTGTACTGTCTCACAATAAGCAATGCCTTCTCGTAAATGTGGTAAAAGCTCTTCATCAACAAGCATTTTATCGGTTTTAAGCATTTCTTCTACATTCTCACCAATAAGCAATTTACCTAAGTCTTGCAAGTTAGGTAAACCCTCAAGAAATAAAATGCGCTCAATGAGATCATCTGCTGACTTCATGGCATGAATGGATTCGTGGTATTCCTTATCATTAAGTTTACCAAATCCCCAGTTTTTATACATACGCGCATGTAAAAAATACTGACTAATGGCAATGAGTTCATTACTCAATGCTTGGTTAAGATGGTTAAGAACGTGTGTATTACCGTTCATAATAATGACCT
>CAYNGN010000038.1:8725-10883 GCA_964396615.1 uncultured Thiothrix sp.
TGTGATTGTAGGTAGTTTTGCAAACCAACTCGCTCGATAAGACCTAATTGCCGCTCTAACCAATACATATGATCTTCCTCAGTATCCGTTAACAAGGGCATGAGAACATGACGTGTTTGATAATCTTCCTCTTGTTCACAAAGCTTAATGGCATTGCGTAAGTCTTTGCCGACTTGATATTCAACCGCTAAATCATTTTTAAACATCGCGGCAACATCCGTGCCAATGTTTAATGCAGAGCGTTTACTTAAATCAGGTGTGCCTTCTAAAAACAAGATACGTTTAACGAGAACATCCGCATGTTGTAGCTCTTCTTCTCGTTCATGTTCCAGCCGCTCATAGAGTTTTTGGTAGCCGAAATCTTCAAGCATTCGAGAGTGGGTGAAATATTGGTCGGCTGCGGTTAGCTCGCCGGTGAGGAGTTCATTGAGTGTATCAATGATGTTTTGCTTCCCTTTCATAAAATATTCTTCCTAGTGTGTTGGTTATAAATGTCTATTATTGTTATTTTTCCAAGCAGGAGAATAATACATGAATATTAATTAAAATAAAAGAAAATCATGTAGATACGAACATGAATCAGTATTGTTATTATTTAAAAAATAAGCAAGACTGGTTTTATCTTGCTCATCCTAAACTATTAGATAATCAGCATATTAGCAGGAAAATACTGCATATCAGCCACCTTCTGTTTAATCATTTTTTGTGCACATTTTTTACATTTCCCACATTGAGTGGCTACACCTAATTTTTCACTAATTTCATTAATGGTAGAAGCCCCGCGTTCTACTTCTTGCAAAATTTGTGTATCGGTTATTTTTTTACAAATACAAACGTACATATGCTGATGACCCCAATATATTAGTAACAATACGAATAGTAATAATTATCACTTGATAATGCAAACGATAATAATTATTATTTACTTCATGAACACATTAAAACATGCTGGTTTAAAGACAACGCACCCTCGAAAAGTGGTTCTTAATTTACTCATAAGCTCAGAACAGCAATATTTTAGTACAAATGCCGTTTATGATGCGTTAGTTGCCAAAGGCGAACATTTGAGTATGGGGACAATTTATCGTATTTTGAGCCAGTTTGAGCAGGCAAAGTTGGTTATAGCTCACCGTTTTATAGCGGATGCAGTTGTTTATGAACTATACAATGAAGAACATCATGATCATTTAATTGATATTTCCACGGGAAAAGTCATTGAGTTTTATGATGAAACGATAGAACAACGTCAACAAGCAATTGCTGATGAGTATGGTTTTAAATTACTGGATCATCGTCTTGTGATGTATGGGGTGTTTGAAAATGAGCCTTAAAAGTAGACTAACTATGCTTTTTACGGGCAGTATTTATCCTGTAGACGGATAATACTTGATTTAGTAATAATAATCATTATCATTTGCATTCTAATGATAATACCCTTCCATGGATAAACTAATGTGCCTTTCATCTTCTAATACTCACGCAAAAAAATCGCGTTCGGTTAAAACAACGAATAATGGCGAACGTGTTCTCAAATCAAAACTAAAGCGCAAGCATCGTTATAAGTTATGGGAATTGCATCATCGCTATCATTGCAGTGTGCTAGGGACGTGTTTAACGCTTAAGGAGTTACGTGACATGGCAACAAAAGCAAAAATAAATGAAGCAAGGACGTTAAGTGACTATGACTTACATATTTCATTTGTTTGCAGCATTGAGGATAAATCTTATGTTGGGCATCTCATTAATAAGTTATTAGATAAAAAATTCAAAGGGATTATCCAGCAATTTACTAAAACAAACACTGAAAATGAAAGGCAAAGTCAGTGGCAACAAGCGATAAAAACAGGTGACATTGCGGGTGCATTTTGGGCACTAATAACCCATCCTGATACAAGTGAAGCAATGTTGTATCAAGCTTATGGAGAGGTACATATGCTCTCTCATATTGCGAGTGCCTCATTGCGTTTTGATCAGCAATCATTACATCAAATAAAGAAACAACACGCCACCCTTAAAAAAACATTCAAACAAAATAAAGCCACCGAAACACAACGCATACAGAACAAAAATACAACGATAAACCATTTAAAAATACAACTTCATACCGCTGAAAATGATAATAAAATCCTGCTGACAATGAAAAAAACATTTGAGCAGC
>CAYNGN010000039.1:0-10878 GCA_964396615.1 uncultured Thiothrix sp.
TAAATCAGCAGGAACTCGCTACGCTCAAACATGCTTCTGATTAAAAAATAACGCAGATGATCTTGCTTTTAATCTGTGAACAGCCTTGGCTAATTTTTAGTCGGTTTGTAACCAAGATCAGCAGAAAATGCATTCATGAGACGCACATATTTTTGATGATAATCAGGCTCTCTTTCTTCGGTTAATAACGCATTCCAATCATTAAGCCAAGGCTTTTTTCCTCGTTTTGCAGCTGCTTTTTTTTCTTTAGAAATCGTCCTTATTTTTGCATCTTTACCTGAGCCATTAAAGACTTCAAACGATGCTGCGCTAAAGCTTTTATAGGCATAAATTGTTTCTCGATTCCAAATAGGGCGGTACATATGAAACAAGCGATCACTGCTTCTTTTACTGCTAATAACCGTTTCTGGATAGAGTGATTTATAGTCGCCTACATCTTGTATATAGCAATATATTTTATTTAATGGATTGGCTATTTCGGAATAAATTTCAATACGTTTTTCGATCAATTTATCATTTTCTCGCCATTCTTGTCCTTGTTGTGCCAATGTCTTATTAAGAAAATAACCAATTATCATCAAACTAATCGGTGTTAGTGTACTCGCTAACAGCTTTGCAATTTCTATGTTCATTTTCTTTAGCCCCCAAATAAGATTTATTTAAATTTTTCGTCTACATGTTCCAATGGCAAGCTATTATCCATTTCTTTTGCCGAAAATGACTTAACGAGTTCCTCTTTGCTTTGTTCCTCAAGAGCAGCAAAGCTTTCCCACATTTCTTCCATTTTATGAATAAATTGAATGGAATAATTACACCGATAATGATCGTTTTTACGTACAAGAATTGCTTTAGGTCTCCCCCCTGTTTTTAGTGGGATTTCTTTAATAGCAATAATACCTAATGATTTTATTAGCTTATCCCATGATGTTTCTTTTAGTAACATTTTCTGGATATTTTTAATGCCACCAATCATTGAAACAAAGGAAATTAGTGAACGATAGGTTGACATTTTTCTTACTTTATCTTGTCGGTCACTATCATCAATGGAGGAAATAATCGCCTCTTTGAGATCATCAAAACGCCGTGAAAGATCCTGTTCCATTTCCTTGTTCTTAATATAGTGATGTCTATTGCGCAAAAGTTCCTTAAAGTAGGCTGCCCATTGCTTTGTGAGTTGTGCTTTAATATCAGCCACTGTGGTAAATTCATAAACACCGTTGTTATATTGCAGCCCTCTAATAAAACGAATAAAGTCAAAAATATAACGTGCGGTTTTTTGTTTTTCTATTGAGGGAAAATAGATGTTTTTTACATCATTGCCTTTGTTTCTATTTTCTTCATAGATATATTGTTCGTGATGAACTTTTTGATCAATAAAAGGATAAATAGGAATATTATGCTCGATAGCAGTGACGACTTCTGCTTGGGTAATTGACATATCTTTACTGAGCGTGTCGCCATGTGCGGACATTTTTATGACTTTATCAAAGTCAATATTTTCTAATGCGGGAGAAATGGCCTTACCACCAAAACGGGAGCCAACAATAAGAATGATGAGGTCACAATCTATAATTTGTTTAACGCAACTTTCATGTGAGTGTTGATCGGGATCGTAGAGGATATCAGAGTAATCACTCATGACAGGCTCGTAGCCCATTGATTCAATAAAGGGTCTTAGTTCTGATCGAATGACCCCTAAGTCATAACATGTTGATGACACAAAAACTCTTGGTTTTGCCATATGCCCGCCCCTGTTTTAATTACTACTCATTTAATACACTATTATTATTTGTTATTAATTAGATAAATTATAAACGTTTTAGTGCGTTATTGGAAGGGATCAAGAATCCCCTTTATGGAGGGGAGTTAACGATAACCAACGCCCGTCATTGTTTTGTGCATAAAAGAAATATCCTTACTCGTGCTTCTTACGAGATGATCTAAACTAAGGATAATAAATTCCAGCAGGTTAACCGCAATAAAAGGATGTTCAATAGTTAATCGTCTATACATTGGGCGGGTGATAACAATGAGTTGCGTTGCTTGTTTTCCAGCTTTTAGACGTACTGTTCGTGGTCGTTTATCAAAGAATGACATTTCCCCTACTAAACCACCTGCTTGTATTCTTCCTACTTCTATTTCTGTTAAACCTTCCTGCTGAAATAAACGCACTTCGCCTTGCATCACAAGAAAAAAGGCATCCCCTATTTCACCTATCTCAGCAATAATCTCACGCGGTTCTAGATTTTTAATGGTTGAAAAACGTAAAAATAGTTCTACCTCGTCTCGGGTTAAGACTTGGCAAAATTTACCACATGCTTCAATTAAGTGTTCAGGTGGTATGTTGTTCTCGCTCATGTATATTCCTAGTTTATACTTTATATATTCAGATAATTACGTTCATTTTTACGAATCCAGCAAGCCATGTGGGTTATTTTTAGGTCGATTTATGTTCCCCTAAAGACAAGGGGAATATTTAAGTTTTCTCTACAACAATTTTAATTTCTTCATACTCAGTATGTTTATCAGTACCTATTTTAAGAATGTCTTTAGGGGCATTTTTAATGTCTTTTTCAAGTAAAGGGGTCAAAAAAGTGGTCTGGCAGGTACCGCACTTATATCTTGGCTTCTGTCTAAGGATGTGCTTTCTTATAAGGCCACGACGAATCCTTCTTATCAAGACGCTATGACATTTGGGACAAAATTTGCGAAGTTTATGTACAATCATAGCGAACCCTTTACCATCAGAATAAGTCTATAAAGACCTTTTAGTTATTTTACAGTAGGACAATATACAGCAACTCATAAAGAAAATAACGCGTAATTAATAGTTTTTATCGGTAACCAACTCCCGTTATTGTTTTATGCATTGAAGAAATATTTTTACTCGTGTTTCTTACTAATTGATCTAAGCTTAAAATAATAAACTCTAAAAGATTAACGGCAATAAAGGGATGTTCAATCGTTAATCGTCTATACATGGGGCGAGTGATGACAACAAGGGTTGTTCCTGTTTTCCCTGCTTTTAGTCGTACAGTCCGTGGGAGTCTGTCAAAGAATGACATTTCCCCTACTAAACCCCCTGATTTAATTTTTCCGACCTCTATTTCAGTTTCGTTGGTATCGTTATCCTGAAATAAGAGTACATCACCTTTCGCAACAAGAAAAAAGGAATCACCCACTTCGCCTACATCCGCAATAATGCTATTGGCTTCTAGTGTTCGCACCGTTGAAAAGCGCAAAAAGGTGATGACCTCATCCTGTGTTAATGCTTCACAAAATTTTTCACAACTTTGGGTAAGGTCTTCTGGTTTTATAGTGTTATTTTTCATTACTCATTCTCGCTTATAGTTAGGTATACTGTTCGGCTCTATACGTTCTTTTAAGGCTAGATTAAGAAATAGATCTGCTCTTCCTTGAACGCAACTATTATACCTAATGTTGAAGTGTATTCGCAGTGGTATAAAATGCGTTTGCGCAATCAACGATCTATTTGTTCTAGCCTATACCAACTTACCCTTGCTTAAAGAGATAATTATGACAATCAGTAATGAAGCTGTAACTGAGCTTTTAACGACCGCTATTCCTCATGCAGAAATCACTGTTTCAGGTGACGGCTACAAGTATCAAGCGTACATTATTAGTGAGACCTTTGATGGTCTGAGTACAATGAAGCGCCATCAATTGGTGTATGCAGCACTTAATGAAGTAATTACATCAGGTGAATTACACGCCTTAACAATAAAAGCGCATACTAAGGACGAAGTATAAGATATGTAAACTTTTTTCAAGGGACTTAGCGGTATTAGCACGATGCAATGGATTGCATAATAAAGCTTCATATCTACCTAATAATAACGGAGTCAACCATGAAAATCCTTATACTATTTGCTACTCTTTTTGTCACTTTTGTGACAACTCACATTGCATTTGCCGAACCACAAATAAAGCCTGAAACGATTAATATTGAGGGGCGATTAGGCACGATTAACGTACAGCGTATTAAAAGTATTCAATCCGAAATTCGCTATGTCCCTAATGGAATAGGTGTTGGTTACAGCATTATTAATCCATCTGACAAAGGGACTGATTTACAAGATGAACATATGGATTCAAATGAGCTGAGTATTCCAAGTTGGACGCTTTTTAACTGGTAAATCGAGCGAAGAAAATGGCGAAGAAAATGGCGAAGAAAATGATGAGTAACGATACAATAATCCTTGATGCACGTAATCTACTTTGTCCAATGCCTGTTATTAGAGTGCAAGAAGCGGTTGCATCATTATCTTCAGGAGCAATCATCAAAGCTGTTTGTACGGATCCTGGCGTTTTATATGATATTCCAGCATGGGTGCGAGTACATGGGCATAAGCTAATCACTACGGAAGAAAATGGCAATGAATATACGGTCATCATTGAAGTCTGTGGATAAACAAGTGTTCCTATGACGCATTTCCCCCCCGATTCTTCTCATTCATCACCATCACCATCGCCTAAGCAAGCGGACGATAATAAACAACGTTATGTTGCTACCCGTAACGTCACGCTTATTGGCGCAGTTACTAACCTTGTGCTGGCCTTTGCACAGCTTTTTGGTGGCGTTTTTACCCACTCACAAGCGTTATTAGCGGATGGAGCGCATACCTTATCGGATCTAGCAACTGATTTTATTGTGCTGATTGCTGCAAAACTAGCCAGTAAGGATGCTGATGAAGATCATCCTTATGGGCATGGTCGTTATGAAACGGTAGCGACTATTGTGCTGGGGATTATTTTAGGGTTGGTTGCAATTGGTATTGCCTATGATGCAGTGATGCGTATCACTAACCCTGAACAATTATTGAAGCCAGAGCTATTAGGTGTTTTGTTTGCCTGTCTTGCTATTGTAGCGAAAGAAGCCTTGTTTCGTTATACCAAACACGTTGCTAATAAAATTAACTCGCCCTTACTCCATGCCAATGCATGGCATCATCGTTCTGATGCTATTTCTTCATTAGTGGTGTTGGTGGCGATTGCTGGCACGGTATTATTAGAGGTGAAGTGGTTAGATGCGCTTGCGGCACTTATTGTCGCAGTAATGATATTTATTATGGCGGTCAATATGTTGACAGAAAGTATTGCTGAACTTGTCGATACTGCGATTGCTCCTGAAAAAGTGAAACAAATACACTATTATATAGCCGGTCTAGATGGGGTGAATAATGTGCATATGTTGCGGACACGTCAAATGGCGGGGCGTGTTTTGGCGGATGTTCATATTCAGGTTGATCCTTATATTAGCGTTTCAGAAGGGCATCATATTGCGGAAAATGTCATGCAAGCGCTTAGTGAAAAATTTCCTGAACTGCAAGATGTGACGGTGCATATTGATCCTGAGGACGATGAAAATGCCAGTCCTTGTCAGCATTTGCCTTCTAGAAACACGATTGTAGCGCAGTTGCAATTACATGATGAAATTAGTCGTATTGGCTTATCTGAGCAGGACAGCCTACAATTACATTATCTTGATGGGCATATTCACTTAGAAATTTATTTACAGAAGCCACAACCTACGGTCTCTATTAATGCGATAAAAAAAGTGTGTGAGAATAACGTGGATATTGGCACGGTTAGTGTTTATCAAAAACTTCCTTAAAACTTATAGCCTATGTATACATGACACTGATACACAATCAACTTACGCTCTCTGAGCATATTACGAGTTCTTCGCAGCCTGAACCAGAACAGTTTTTTGATATTGTTGATGCGGATTATCAAGCCATTATTAACCTACTGGTTCCTTCATCGCCGCATTATCTTCTTGATGAAGCGGATAGAGTCTTGAATTTGGAAATGTCTTATTTTCATATACCTGTTCCTTTTGAAGCACCAAAGCCACAGCACCTAAAGCAGTTTTTGGGATTAATGACAATGATGCAAGGGGAAAAAGTATGGGTACATTGTGCGTTAAATTATCGGGCTTCTGCTTTTTTATACCAATATTATCGACTGGTATTAGATAAAACAGCAAAAGAAGCACAACAAGTGATGTTACCTCAGTGGAAGCCCGATATCATTTGGCAGCGTTTTATGAAGTTGGAGCTTGCTGATTTATAGGAACGTGCATGGACATGTATAGAATGGTGTTTTGCTCGGATTGAAGGGGTGTTATTATTGAGGTATCAAAATTACTAATTATTACTAATTATTAATAAATGTTTCTATTTTGTTGCCTTACCCGCTAAGCATAGGTAAATTCACCCTATATGACTTTATATGCCATGTGTGTATGATGTATAACTTACGATTATCACTTTAAAAAATGACAATTAGGCGAGGGAAATGACGATTTTATCTACAGTAGTGGGCATATTGATACTACTTTTTTTGCTAGTTTTACTTATTGGGCTTTCATTAGCAAAAGAGCAATCAATCTACCGAGATGTGTTTGTAAAAGCACCTGTTGGCGATGTTTGGAGTCGAGTGGCAGATGTTGCACGACAAACAGAATGGCGACAAGATTTACAAAAAATAAAACTCAATAGTACTGATAACCATACAATGTCTTGGACGGAAATTTCTAAGAATGGTGAAGAAATTACTTATCAGACGATTAAATATGAAGTTAATCGGCTTTTTGAGGCAAAGATTACGGGGTCATCTGCTTATAGTGGCACAATGCGAATAGAATTTAATTCAAGTCATATAGGTACTAGCTTGCGTATGACAGAATCATTGGGAATCAAAAACCCATTAAAGCGCCCATTTATGAAGATATCCAAAAAGTTAGAAGCGCATGTTAATGAGTATCAAGTAAATTTAAAGCAGCATCTTGATGGGGAAATGTGAATAATTTTCTATGTTTTTATAGAACGCAGGTTAGCTAAGTTCCCCCCCTTTTCAGTACTGTTTTTCCTGTTAGTCAGGTTTTATGTACCTTTTATATGTAATTTTGTCTCGTTTGCTCAGGCAGCTTTATATCTGTTCTACGATAGTGCTTCAGGCGTTTCATGCCGCAATGATGATGGCGTGAAATCTAACGGTGGTTTTGATGATAGTTTTGATTATGGTATCAATCTATAGTCTTTAACTGTATACACCGTTGCCTATCACCTTTTACCTGACTATCTTATTATTAACAGAGGTTAGAATGACACTCTATCGTGACATGCATGCTGCAGCTATTGCTGCGGATTTAACCAAAAATGAACTGAAAATTTGTTTTACCTTGATCAACCAAACACTCGGTTATAACCGAAGCTCGGTTATATTAACCAACCAAGAATTAGCACGTGTAACCAAAATTCGTTTAGATCGTTTAATGCCTTCTTTAGAAGTGGTTATGCAAAATGGTTTTTTCTATCGTATTGAGTATCCTAATAAGGTTTATCAATTTAAAGTGCACACTGCTTTTTTAGCAGAAAAAAAGCAGAATTTTTATACTATTCCTCTATCAGAAAAGGATGGTGCTGATGAAGATGGCAATCAGACACATATCTATAGCAATCCCGATAGTTCTATTGAACATCAACGATTGGGGTCTGATCGACGCACAGAGCCGCCCCGTGTCAAGATCATGTTGCAAGCCTCTCTTGATGAAGTTAGGCATTATAAGATTCAAACTTCTGAGAATATGATTGTTGAGTTTTCAGTTGAAACCCCTGACTACACTGATGAGTTTGCTCCTCCTGTTGCAAAAATGATTGAGAAGCCAATACCTGCGAATAGTACAGGGCGGTCGCTTATTGAGGATTCTCCTGCTGTTGCAGCAATGTCTAAAAAAATAATTAGAGCACCGCGTAATATTCCCAAACTTCCCCCTAAATCTGAGCGTATTGCTAATCAAGTCAAACAAGAAGTAACGACGACATCGAGAGACGTTTTTATAAAAGAAGAGGCAGCGATGTGTGATGTGTTTGGCTTTACTGATGAACACATATCTCAGAAAACGGCGTTAAGATAATAAAGGCTAGTTTCTTGGTGGTTTATATTGGATTACTGAAAGTAATTTATAAGCTATTTTTAGCGGTTTATCAGAATAAAGAAAATATTCATATCAAGACAACTAAAAACTATCAAATCTTACATTTTACAATACGCGTAATAAAGGAAGAGTATGTGAAATGTAAGACTTATTTTTGGTACGTTTTGTTAATAAGAATAAATTTTATTTATTCTTATCGTCCCAAAGGTTATTTTTACCAACTCTTTTTAATGCCTTTGTTACACCAAGATACCCGAACAACAACAATGAAGAAAAAATAATAGAAATCAATATGATATAACTATAATCGTTTGGTGACCACATGAGCTTTACCCCTTTAAAGTATTAATAGTAATGATTGGAAGTTTAGATAAAAGTTTATATTTTTTTTAAAAAATCAAATATATTTATGTAATTGCTTGATTTGTTAATATTTTATTTGATCCGCTGTTCCTTTGTCTTGGAACGTAATCTTGAATGGTTATCAAATGTTTCAGAATAAGCATTTAAATAACGCTGTTACTATCAAGATTCCCCATGGATATTAGTATAGAAAATATTTATGCTTATAGCACTATATAAATAAAATTATTTTTTCTAATAAAAAATTAATATGATGATGGTGTGATGTTAAGACGTAAATAGATGCCCGTTAACATGTATAACCTTGAGTACGAGTCTTAGAATATCTCATCATTTGCTCAAATGCCAATGCCAATGCCAATGATAATTCTTGTTCAAACGTAATTAAGGTCAATATCCGTTGTACCCAGCAATTTAACACAATGCAATTGTGTTTCTAACGACTCAGAACATGAATACCGTGGGTAGCCTACTAAGATGACTTCAAATGGAAGCATTGCTTGAAATGATTACTGATCTATTTTCTTCAGCTGAAGATATCGGAAAAAAACTAAAGGAGCTTACGAATAAAATTAAGACGGTTTTCCAACTGGAGCATCGAGTTGTAGCAAACTGTTACATCAGCAACCCCCTACTCAGGGGTGTTTTATGCGTTTTATTGTAGATCAAACATTGTGTATACTTGAGTCTTCGTGTTAAATTTAAGGGGGTTAAAAGGACGCTCCGCGATAGCGGAGCGTCCTTTTAACAGAGCGTTAGATGTTAAAAAATCAATCTCGTATTAAATTGGCAGAATAAATGTTTATTAGCACTCTTGATCTTTTCAAAATTGGAATCGGACCCTCAAGCTCCCATACGATGGGACCTATGATCGCTGCATGGGAATTTATACGCTTAGTTAAAAAACATTGCTTAACACACGATGTATCTTGCAATAGCACCATTCGATGTACATTAAAAGGTTCCTTATCCGCTACAGGAAAAGGTCATGCAACCGATCGTGCTGTAGCACTAGGTCTGAATAATTATTTGCCTAAAGATGTGGCCAAGCAGGATTTAGACACCCTTGTTGATAACATTTGGAAAAAAACATTGATTAAAATTGATGACACTTATTCTGTTATGTTCTCTGCAAGTAAGGATATTATCTTTGATACTGGCAAGGCGCTTCCCGAACATCCTAACGGTATGATTTTTGAATTACTTGATGAAAATAGGCACGTACTACTATCAGAAACTTACTTTTCTATAGGCGGTGGGTTTATCAACACCTTGACCGATATTAAACAATTGGTCGCACCCCTTAAAATGAAACCCATTAATTCAGTTCCTTATGCCTTTGACTCTGTACAGTTAATGATGGATATGTCAACAAACAGTAATTTATCGATTGCAGAGATGAAACGACACAATGAGACAGTTCTTATATCAGAGCAGGCTCTGAACCAAGGGTTAGATTTAATTTGGGACGCTATGAAACGATGTATCGAAAAGGGATTAATCGCGGAGGGGATTTTACCGGGGGGTTTAAATATACCTCGGCGCGCAAAAGAGTTGCATCAGCAACTTATTGATCAACCTAATAAAGTAGATGTTAATGACTGGTTATGCGCATACGCAATGGCCGTAAACGAGGAAAATGCTGCTGGACATATGGTGGTTACTGCACCAACCAATGGAGCAGCGGGCGTTATACCCGCAATATTGTATTATTTCGTTACACATGAAAGTGGAACGATACAACAAGTACGAGAGTTCTTATTAACGGCCAGTGCTATCGGTGGTCTTATTAAACATCTTAGTTCAATTTCTGGCGCTGAGGTTGGTTGTCAAGGGGAGGTAGGGTCTGCGGCATCAATGGCAGCATCTGGATTATGTGCTGTTCGAGGTGGCACAACTCAGCAAATAGAGCATGCTGCTGAAATTGCTCTCGAACACCATCTTGGTATGACCTGTGACCCTGTTCATGGGCTGGTTCAAGTTCCGTGTATAGAGCGGAATGGTTTTGGTGCTATCAAAGCATATACTGCTACATCTCTTGCTATACGGGGAACAGGCAAACACTTTATGTCATTGGATAAATGTATCGCTGCAATGAAGCAAACGGGCGAAGAAATGTCAGTAAAATTTAAAGAAACTTCTTTAGGTGGGCTTGCTGTTACTATTACTGAGTGCTAAAAATAACCACATCTAAATCGGGTAAGGGCTAGTTTCTCTCTAACCCTCCCCAGTCGAGTAACCCAAAGGAACTTCCCCTTTGGCTCTCTCAAAACCGTACGTGAACCTCTCGACTCATACGGCTCCTATTGATCAACCTTACCCATTCTTTCTCAATGTACAAAAAGGGTTTGATCACGTTCTCTAACTGCTTTTAACCAAGTGTTGCTTTTCGTGGCGTGCCCTTAAATCGTTTAAATTTATGGACTGCATGATTGTTGAATTTTGTAGAGTGTGTTTTCAGCATGGACTAGATGTGCCATGCTGAAAGGGTGTTTAAATGAAGTTAGTGTTACGTTTTTTCGGTGTTTCTGTGTTTCTGTGTGTTGCTTCAT
>CAYNGN010000040.1:0-10863 GCA_964396615.1 uncultured Thiothrix sp.
CACGCTGGCAATGGGCTTCCTACATCCGGTGCATGAAGGTATGTTACAAGAGCTTGATATTGCACTGGATGATCGGGGCAATGTAAAAGGCTCAACTGAAGGTGATAAAGCCTATTATACCTCAATCAATAATGTTTTTGCTGCGGGGGATATGCGTCGTGGGCAGTCATTAGTTGTTTGGGCCATTCGTGAAGGTAGACAATGTGCGCGTGCGGTTGATGAGTATCTTATGGGGCAGACAGCGTTGCCACGCTAAATAGCTGATAATTACATATTAAATTCCTATTGTAGGGGCAATCCCTTGTGGTTGCCTAGTTTCAATCAAATGGTTACGTTAAAGCTTTTTCAGATAGGGTAAGGGTAACCACAAGGGATTGCCCCTACGGATGGGGCATTTTACATAAAGTCTCATTCCTACAACAGCAACTATTTATTGCGTGAAAAAAAGTGGTAAATAGCCTATAGTCCCCCCCGTCTAATTACAGCAAAGCACACCCTTATGGCAACCGATTACACATCTCCTGTGGATGAATATAAGGATATTATTATCCTGTGGTCACTACGCATCTTAATTGATTTAAAAGGCTATACGCTAATGGATATTTCCTTTGGCATGTATGGTAGTGAGCGTGCATTAACGGCTGTTGGCTTGGAGAAATTACTCGATAGATATGATGAAGATAATGAACTGAGTAAGAAAAAATTTTTAAAAATACTAAAAAAACAAAGTGATGCCTATAAGGCGAAAGAGGTTCCCTTAGAGGGGGTCTTATTTAACAATATTGAAAAACTCAGCAAATTAATTGATCTTAACCCAGTAGAACAACGGCTATTAGCCTTTGGTGTACTGTTACATAGTGTGCGCGATTTAGAAGGCATTTGTGATGTATTGGGTGATATTTCTGCGCATAGTGTAGTGGGAGTGCTGGGTAGTATTCTTGACTTGCAGCCTGTTGATGTTAGGCAAGCCTTATCGACTGATAGTCTACTAAATAAAACAGGGTTATTACGTTTATCGCGCGATGATCATACCAATTTGCAATATCAGCTTAGCGTATTAGATGAAATTTCTGATGTGTTATTGAATGAGCAAGACGTTGATATTATGGAATCGCTAAAGCGCTTCTTTATGCCTGGAAAACAAGCCAGCTTGAATGTGGCTGATTTTGCACATATTAGCAAAGACTATGCCATTATACGCGACTATGTCAAAGCCTCTTGTAGCAAAAAACTACAGGGTAGCAACGTCCTTATTTATGGTTCATCAGGCACGGGTAAAAGTGAGTTAGTACGCACTTTAGCGGCTGATTTAGGCTATTCACTGTATGAAGTGACGACTACGGATGGAGATAATGATGCGATTTTATACCAAGGGCGAGTGGATTCGTATCAACTGTGTCAACAGGTCTTAAAGCGTAAAGACGATACCATTATCTTATTCGATGAAATCGAAGATGTGTTTATTCGTGATGGTAGCATGGAGCGTTATGGTATTCGTACCAGTACTGACTCTAAAAAGGGCTGGTTTAATATGCTCTTAGAAGAAAATCATATTACCTCAATTTGGGTGTCGAATGTGATTAGTCATATTGACGAAGCGATATTGCGTCGTTTCGATTATGTGATGGAATTGAAAACACCACCAAGACAAACACGCATAAAAATTATTACCCATCATACAACAGGGCTTGATGTCAGTGAGCGTTGGATTAAAAAGATTTCAATTAATGAAGATCTTGCCCCTGGTTTAATTGCCCGTGCAGCAAAGGTAGTTAATCAGCTTGAATTAAGTGAACAAGAAGTGATTGAAGAGAGCTTAGAACGTGTGATTAGTAACACATTACATGCAATGGGCTATGATAAAAACTTATCGCAAGGCGCAACGTCGCCGATTTCCTACCGTCCTGATATCTTGAATGCAGATTATGATTTATTGTCATTACAAGAAGGCGTGCAAGAATATGGTCAAGGACGCTTTTGTCTCTATGGTCCTTCAGGCACAGGTAAAAGTGAATTTGCCCGCCATCTAGCTGAAGTCTTAGATAAGCCCTTAGTACTCAAACGTGCCTCTGATTTATTAGACCCTTATGTGGGGATGACAGAGCGGGAAATTAAGAATATGTTTGAACAAGCGATGGATGAAGAGGGCTTATTGCTCTTGGATGAAGCCGATAGCTTTTTACAAGATCGTACCCGCGCAAGACAGTCATGGGAAGTCACTCAAGTGAATGAATTGCTGACACAAATGGAGCGGTTTGAAGGAATCTTTATTTGTTCAACCAACTTGATGGATAACCTTGATCAAGCGTCATTGCGTCGTTTTGATCTTAAAATAAAATTCGATTATTTAAAGCCAGAACAGGGCTGGGAATTATTTAAGCAAGTTTTAGTTGATTACCATAGTGAAGTCGATGATATGACCGAGTGGCAAAAAAAGGTAACGGCGCTACGTGGATTAACGCCGGGGGATTTTGCAACCGTTGTGCGGCAAAACCGTTATTCCAAAAAATCCTTGAGTGCTGATACGTTAATGGTGGGCTTGATGCGCGAGGTTGAGTTTAAAGATAAAGGTCATTTTAAGAATATTGGGTTTGTGCATTGATTGATAGCCCATGGTATTAAAGCTTCTCAGTAGAGGCAAGATATTCACTCTCAGCATGCTGAAAAACTTCATGCCGTCGAGCATCCACTTCTAAAGGCGCGTCATAATACCCATGCTTTAGCACCTGTGATAAATATTCACGCAAAAATTGCTTAATCGATCCATAATGCTCATATTGCTGCACATGTCTTAATTCATGCGATAGCAAACGTTCCGAACGGAAATTTTCACAAATATAAATAGAATGCTCTAAGGTTAAACCTGCTGGCGATGATGTCATAAAACCAAGCGCTTTTGCTGCCTTTTTGAGTATAGGATGATTAGGTGTTGGAATACTTGGCACAATCAGTAACCTCACTTTTTCTGCATCAACGACACCCACTTGCTGTGCCAAATGTATTTCTTTACTGGTCAGTGGCTCGCCCTCTTGTTGAATCTTATGGTTATGCTTATTTGCCCATCTAACGGTAAGCGGTAAGAGTAAAGGTAATATTGTTTTAATCATCAATGTACTGGCTCATTATGTTGTCAGGATGTCCTAAGAATTGATTGTTATGCGTCTTCATTATCCGCATTTTTCTGTTTCTTGAGTGCCAATAACCCTTCAGTTAAGGCAATACCAAACACTGTATTCGGGATAAAACCAAATATAACTGACATGATAAAAAATAGTCCCCATGTATCCATAACATCGTTTAGATTATTAAAACCTGAAAGACTAGCGGCTTGGACAATGGTCATTGTAGGATAAAGAATATGTGAGAACAATACTATCACCGCAATCCAGCCATAAAGCGCTAAACGATGATGTTGATGTAAATGGTGTTGATAGAAAGAGCGCAATAAAAAACCAGATAATGCAGCTGCTAAACCTGCAATCCATCCTGTTTCCACCATGCTTTCAAGGAAGTCTGCTGATAGACCCAGCAAGAGTATCCCAAGTTGAGCAGAGCAAATGCCCCAAATAAAAAGTAGTAAATAAATAAGCCATTGCTTGTTTTTCATATTTCTGTGACTTTATAGTGTTTATAAGTTTTATTATAAAAAATACTTATGCAGGTATTGTGCAGAAAAACAGGAGATATGAAGGTTAATAGTTTGCCAAGGTATTAAATTATTTGCAGAAATTTTTATTTTTATAGTAAACTTATTAATATATTACGCTTAGGTAATTAAAGAAAATGATAGTTGCCGTTATTTTGATACAAAAATATATAATATTTTGGCTTGATGATCACACGACATCACAGGGTTAAGGGAGACAAAAATGACACCATCTATGGTCTTATTTGCTATTCAAAGCGCACTCAAACTAGGCGGTGCAGTAAAACAGCATTACGTTGATTCAGCACGTTCTAAAGCTATTACACTCCCTCTGCTCAATTTTGATCATAGTGACAATAATCAGGATGTTTTTGATTATTTTCAAGAGGATGAAACCTTTGTTACGATCAAACAAGCGGGACTTTCTCGCTTACTTGATATTATGACCAAACTTAGAAATGATGGTGAATCTGCATTGGATAAAGCAGAGCAAGAATTACTGATTTATTATTATTGGAAAGATGATCTTGATAATGACCGCGTTAATAAAACAACAACCGCATTACTTTCTGATGAGGCGCTTGAGACGTTATTAACCATTCGCCAATACAGCAAAGACAATAAACCCAGTACTTCGGTGTTTCGCCGTATGGGGGGCACGTTTCTTGAAATTGGTGTTGATTATTTTGCACATAACCCTAAAGGCTTCAATATAGATTCACGTGAGGCGATTGCCTTGCAAGCGTTATTTATTGGTTTAGATGATGTGCAGTTTTCGCAGCAAAACTGGCAAGATCATCTTGATGTTTTTCCGCGTCGCTTATCAATAGCGTTGTTAGATATGGTGACTGAGCATACCGATGTGTTTAGTGGTGATGCAACAACGCAGCAGCTTATTAGTGCGACGACCACTGCCTTGTCAAAAGATATAGATAAACATTTTAGCGCTATTCAACAACATCATCATGGGCGTAATGCACGAGCGCAGCGACAGCGGGTTGTGGAATGGGGCGAAGTGGTATTTCGTAGTGTATTAACTAGTGCGGGAAGAATAGTTGCTGAAGAGCCTGAAACTTTTTTAGGGCTTGATAGTGTTGCAGATGCAACGCTGTTTAGTGATTTATCGAGTACCTTATTGGATATTGTTCTGGGGACGGAAACAATTGATTTGGGACATGTGTTTAGTAAAAACTCACTGGAGCGTTTAATTAAAACCTCACTTGCTGTGGTTGGTAAGCATCCTGAATTAGTGGCTGATGGTGAGCATGGTATTAAAGCATTGATTGGACAAACTGCTGAAGAACTAAGCAAGCTTGATCGTACGATTAGTCGTACTATTTTTCCTGAGGCGATACGCTTAATTATTAAAAATTCGGGTGAAAACCTACCATTGCTATGGCCTGATAGCACGATTCGACCTGAAAAACAGGCGTTAATGATTGCAACAAAAGAATTATTACAGCGTCTCTCTGCTCAACCTGTGCATGGCAGATGGAAACTGGTTTTTCATCGAGAAAATATGGCGGCAATGCTGAAGACAACCTTGAGCGAAGTCGCTAAGAATCCCGCATGGGTCATTGATGGTGCGAATAATAAAAACGCCTATTTAAGCAGTGCGTTACAGGCAATGTTGGATGTCATACGTGATCAAGGTGATCAACGCCTTAATGTGGATACTGTGCAACATATGCTGCAAACAGGCTTACGTGCAGTGGCATTACGGCTTGAGTTTTTGGATAAATTACCCAATGGGCAACCGATTATTGGTGCAGTGTACGATGCGATATTAATGCCTATTATGCAGCAGGAGTCTGACAGCAAAGCGGCATGGCGTTTGGTACGTGGTGAAATGTTGTATGGTATGACGCAAATTGCGCTGAGAACATTGCAAGATACCGATATTAATCACCATAAAATTACAAGACTGCGTACGGTTGTGGATCATCAAATTATAGCGATTAATGCAGGTCAGCCGTGGGATTTAGACGGGTTTGCGTGGGCGTTAGAAAAATCGTTGAATACAGCAACCAGTGACGATAGATTGCAGCGTATTCGTGTGGTAATGGATGCGCAAATTCGTGATATTAATGCGGGCAAGCCGTGGAGTCTGGATAACTTTGGGCAGCAGTTAGAAAAAGCATTAGTATAATTTTTTCTAGATTTGTGTAGAGAAAGGGAGAAGATGAAATTGAGCAAATATACTCTGCTTTATTTACTGATTGTTATGGGGATCAGTGCCTGTAGCAGTAATGAAATTAATCACTTTAGTGAGGCACAACGGACGTTTAGTGATACTGCAAGTAAAGAAAATGGTCTAAACACTATGAAAAAACTACCGCTCAAAGTGTTGGGTGCAAGTGTACCTTCAGCGGAAATGGCTTCTATTAGTGCAGGCTATGCCAGTGTTATTAACAGTTTGGATAGTCTTTCAACCACCCAAATTAATAAACTGCAACAGGCACAATTATGGGGAAATGTGTTACTGCTTAAAGCAATGTCCTATTGGCGTTTACAAAAATATGAGCGGGCTTATGCCATTCAACAACGAGCAGAAACGTTTAAAACACAACTTGGCTCACGTGATAAAGCATTGTTGACTGCTCTAGCAGGGTTTATTGAAAATGATCAAGCGTATGCAGTGCTAAAAAAGCTAACGGGTCGTCAATTATCATTGGCTGAAGCTCAGCCTTTACAACAATCATTTGTTTTTACGATAGATCGTTTGCAAGCAGCACGAAAGCATACTTCTGTCCGTCATCCAATTCATAAGTATTTGTTGTTATCACAGTTGGGAGCATATAAAAACTTGTCTCAGGCGTGTAAGTTACATCGAGCAACTGAAAAATCATGCTTACAAGCAAAACAATGTGATGCGATTCAAGGTTATGATCAATTGATTACCTTACTGAAGGCAGAAAAGATTTCAGTGATGAAGCCTAAACGATTATTGGGCTTAAATCGTCATCGTCTTCGTGAAGCACAGCAGCGTTGTCGGTGATTAAGAGGTGGTGTTGAATGTCTGTCAACAAAGATGTCCGTTTTTCGGTATCCGCCTTGCGGAAGTGTGACTCCTTTTCTTTCTTTTTTCTTAGTGTTTAATCATTTTATTGAGAGATTGCTTATCTGGGCACTGGGCTAAAAGGGATGTAGGAAACAACAAAGGCTGAGTGATCTGGGCAATCACTCAGCCTTTCTTTTTGTTTGCGAAGAATCTGCATCAGCTACTTTTCCATATTGTTCACGAACGGCTTTACGAATGGTATCATTGGTTACTTGACTCATGGTGTTCTCCAGTATCTTAAGGTTTGTAAAAAATAGACCTCTAGATAGATAGACGGAGGATTGTTAAAAAAGCCGCATGTTTTTAGCAAAATTTACAATTTTCTTCTTTTTTTTATAATGAGTGACTTGGTTTTTGTTATTCACTTCCAATGTGCAACAATCATATAGTGATGATTTTATTAATTTTCTTCCTATTTTCACTCTTGATTTTTCCCCCGATAATGATAGGTTTTCACGTTCAGCTATTTCTTTTTGGTTCTTGCCTTCTAACTCAGAAAGTTGGATTGCTGAACGGTATTTTTCGGGCAGTTGCTTTATCATTGGAGCTAGGCATAAGGATAATTCTTGTCGAATAATGTCTTCATCATCAGGTTCTGGTTGTTTAAGCCATTCAGGTAAAGCATCGTGTGTTTTCTGAGTGCGATAATAGTCAATAATCGTGTTTCTTGTTATTTGATAGATCCAACTGCGTAGTTTTGTTTCTTCTTTAAGTGAATTTATTTGTAAATGTATTTTAATAAAGACCTCTTGCAGAATATCTTTTGCAATATCATCTTCATTTGTTCCCATGCTCCAGCATGGGAATGCAGTTTGCAACGCTCCAGCGTTGTGTTCGTGACGCTGGAGCGTTTGGAAATCTGTTTCCACGCTAGAGGGTGGGAACAAGAGGGCTGTCCCAGCTTAAGTTGGTAGCCGATAATGAGAAGTCTCATATAAGTAAATAATTTATCTTATCAAGAACTCACCATCTCAAAATCATGCGTCACTTCAGCGGTCTTGCTCATCATAATGGACGCAGAACAGTATTTATCCGCTGATAAACCAATCGCTCTAGCGACCTTTTTTTCAGAGAGGTTATTGCCTTCAATAATAAAGTGCAGGTGAATTTTGGTGAATACTTTCGGTTCTGTCTCAGCGCGTTCGGCTGAAATTTTCACTTCACAGTTGGTAATATCTTGGCGAGATTTTTTTAGCATGGATACGACATCAAACGACGAGCAGCCACCGACACCGAGTAGTAACATTTCCATTGGGCGAGCGCCCAGATTACGTCCGCCTGCTTCGGGTGGGCCATCCATTACGACGGAATGTCCACTGGCTGATTCACCCACAAAGCTCATATTGTCGAGCCATTTTACGCGTGTTTCCATACTTTAAACTCCTCGTTTTTTCATTTGAGCGAACAATGCTAAGTGATTCAGCAGATAAATCAAGTGAAACCCATAGGGGTTATAACGTGCTTAAACCAAGATCTTGCCAGATTGCTCTTGAAGGATCGGTGCGGTTCATACTATAGAAATGCAAACCAGGTGCGCCTTGTGCGATTAATTTAGCGCATAATTCAGTAACCACTTCTTGTCCTAGCTTTTTGATTGAGTCTAAATCATCGCCATAACCTTCAAGGCGTTTACGCACCCAACGGGGGATTTCTGCGCCTGAGACATCAGAAAAACGCGCTAATTGGGTAAAGTTGGTAATGGGCATAATGCCAGGAATAATGGGGGCATCTATACCTAATGCAGCGCAATCATCAACAAATTTGAAATAGGCATCACTGTTATAAAAGTACTGGGTAATCGCACTGTTTGCGCCTGCTTTTATTTTACCTTCAAAGTGCTTGAGATCTGCGTCAAAATTAGCGGCTTGAGGATGCATTTCAGGATAAGCAGCGACTTCAATATGAAAATGATCACCTGTTTCTTGGCGAATAAAAGCAACGAGTTCATTGGCATAGTGAAATTCGCCAATATCGCGCATGCCTGAGGGTAAATCACCGCGTAGTGCAACAATGCGCTTCACGTCATTGCTTTTATAGGTGTCTAATATGTCACGAATTTGTGTTTCACTCGAACCAATACAAGAAAGATGCGGTGCGGTTTCAATACCTGAGTTTTTCTGCATGTTGATCACCGTATCAAGTGTGCAGTTTTGTGTCGAGCCACCTGCGCCATAGGTGACAGAGAAGAATTCGGGGTTAAGTTCAGCGAGTTCTTGGCTGACCGTTTGTAATTTTTCGATGCCTTTATCCGTTTTTGGCGGAAAGAATTCAAAACTAAAGGATTTTTTGCTCATGATGTTTTTTGGTTATCGTTGATGATGAAGGTAAAAGCGAGTGCTTTAGAAGCCCCTTGGGAAATTCTTTCTAGGATAAAGAGAATGAGGAACAAGGTGGAAGCAGAATGCCTCCACCTGTTAGTATTACGCGCTACGTCTAGTAACGGTAATGCTCAACCTTATAAGGCCCTGCTTTATCGACACTAATATAATTAGCTTGGAAATCTGTTAGCTCGGTTAAGGTTGCGCCTACTTTATCAAGGTGCAAACGGGCTACTTCTTCATCAAGTTTTTTCGGTAGCATATAAACTTGGTTTTCATACTTTTCACCATGCGCCCAGAGTTCGATTTGCGCTAAGGTTTGGTTGGTGAATGAGTTAGACATCACAAAACTGGGATGGCCTGTGGCACAGCCTAAGTTGACTAAACGGCCTTGCGCTAAGACGATAATGTTATTCCCACTTGGAAGGAGAACATGATCAACTTGTGGTTTGATATTTTCCCACTCGTATTTTTCCATACCTGCAATATCAATTTCATTATCAAAGTGACCAATATTACACACAATAGATTCATGCTTCATTTGCAGCATATGATCATGGGTAATAACGTGGAAGTTGCCTGTGGCAGTTACAAAAATATCACCTTGTGAAGCCGCCTCGTCCATAGTAACAACACGATAGCCTTCCATGGTTGCTTGTAAGGCACAAATAGGATCAATTTCTGTTACCCAAACGATAGCACCTAAGCCGCGTAACGATTGAGCGCAGCCTTTGCCAACATCACCATAGCCTAATACAACGGCTGTTTTACCTGCAATCATGACATCTGTAGCGCGTTTGATACCATCAACTAGTGACTCACGACAGCCATACAGGTTATCAAACTTTGATTTTGTTACCGAGTCGTTGACGTTAATCGCAGGGTAGCTAAGCTCGCCTTTTTTAGCCATTTCGTATAAACGATGTACACCTGTCGTCGTTTCTTCAGTAACACCTTTGATATTCGGGCGAATAGTCGAGTACCAGTTTGGCTCTTTTTCAAGTTTGGCTTTAATTGATTTGAATAAAGCCACTTCTTCTTCACTGCTTGGATCGTCAAGTATGGATAGATCTGTTTCTGCTTTTGTACCTAATTCAATCAGCATCGTGGCATCACCGCCATCATCAAGAATCATGTTAGGTGTGCCGCCATCATGCCATTCAAAGATCTTGTGCGCATAATCCCAGTATTCATCTAATGTTTCGCCTTTAGTGGCAAAAACAGGAACACCTGTCTCAGCAATAGCAGCCGCAGCGTGATCTTGAGTAGAGAAAATATTGCAGGATGCCCAACGTACTTCTGCGCCCAGTGCGGTTAAGGTTTCGATGAGTACTGCGGTTTGAATGGTCATGTGTAGCGAACCCGCAATGCGTGCACCTGCAAGGGGTTGTTCTTCACCGTATTTCGCACGGGTTGACATAAGACCTGGCATTTCATTTTCGGCGATGGTGATTTCTTTACGTCCCCAACCTGCAAGGTCGATGTCTGCTACGATGTAATCATTACTCATTATTTTGTTATATCCGTTTTGTTTGAAACGATCACCCTGCCTACAGGTGTAGGTAGGGTGATAAAATTAGGGTTTTATAATGCGGCTGCTAACGCTTCGGCACGATCCGTTTTTTCCCAAGGAAGATCAATATCTTCACGACCGAAATGACCATAAGCGGCGGTTGCACGGTACATGGGGCGTAATAAATCAAGCATAGTCCCAATGCCAGAAGGACGTAGGTCAAAATGCTCACGTAGTAAGGTTTCAATGCTGCCATCGCTGGCTTTGCCCGGGCAAAACGTCTCAACACTGATTGCGGTGGGTTCTGCAACACCATTCGCATACG
>CAYNGN010000041.1:0-10772 GCA_964396615.1 uncultured Thiothrix sp.
TATTTTTGCCTCTGAGCACTGATGTACCCAACGTGGAAATGCGTTTTCATCGTCAAGCACAGCAAGTACTGTTGCTAACGAAGCATTAAGTCTTACACTGGCCTTAAACTGCTTTATGTTTGAACCTGAATAAGGGCTTGTGGCTATTTGGATGCCATCTTCGTTTTTGATTAGCTGCCAGTTGTTAGCAACTGCATTATTGGCGAGGAGCAGGGTGAGCAAGAAGCTAAGTATTTTGTTGCAGTGAATATCCATCGCTTATTTTTTTGCAATAGCAGCAGAGGTTAGTTTATCTAATGCCTTCGTTATTTTTGAAATCACTTTATTGCCTTCTAATTGATAATTCGCTGTCATAGTGACAGGATTATGATAAGCAATAGTTACTTTATCATTTGTATTTTGATAGACAGCAACACGCAATGGAAGATCAAGGGCTACGCTTATATCTTGCTTCATAAGAGCGGTACCTCCTTTTGGATTGCCAAAAATAAGTAGCTGTGCATCATTCATATTCATCCCTGCCTCCTGCGCATTCTTTTTATGATCAATACGTGCAAAAATAGTAAACCCCTTCATTTTGACAAGGGATTCAAACTTATCCATTGTGTCATTGACATTATGAGGGCTGGTTTTTGTGATCAGGGTGTTTTTTAAACCATTTTGTGCAGAATCTGCAAATATTAATGTGGAAAAAAATGATAAGGATATGATAATAATTAGTTTTTTCATTGTGAATCCTTTTGACAGTGTGTATGAGAGGCATTTCCAGTAGTAGCCGTTATTATACGCTATTGCTAATAATTTGGATGTTAAGCATAGTCAAAAAAGAAAGGCTGAGTGATTGCCCTGTGTTTGACGTGAAGTTGGATTAGCGACCAAGTAGTGATTGTACCAACGCAGGTAAAACTTTACCTGCTTTCTCTGCAATGACATGAAAATCCTCTTTATTGTCCTTTGATAGTCCATTAGGATCAATATGGTATTTTTTTGCTGAATCAGCGACAAAATCAACTAAACCTGCCGCAGGATAAACATTTAATGACGTGCCAATTACCATAAAAATATCAGCTTCTAAAATAATAGGAATAGCAGCGTTAATCATTGGTACATCCTCACCAAACCAGACGATATTAGGTCGTAATTGTGAGCCTTTTTCACAGTGTTCGCCTACTTTCATTTCCCAATGATCAATGTTATAGATCAACTCTGGATCAACTGAACTACGCGATTGGTTAATTTCGCCATGTAAATGCAATACAGAGGAAGAACCTGCTCTTTCGTGTAAGTCATCAATATTTTGAGTAATAATGGTCACTAAAAATTGTTTCTCTAGTTCTACCAACGCTTTATGTGCTGCATTGGGCGTTGCTGCTCTTGCTTGCTTCCTGCGTTCATTGTAAAAGCTTAATACTAATTCAGGGTTTTTTTCCCAGCCCTCAGGTGTTGCTATATCCGTGACCTTATGTTGTTCCCATAAGCCATCACTGGCTCGAAAAGTTTGTAAGCCGCTTTCTGCACTGATTCCTGCTCCTGAGAGTACAACTATTTTTTTCATTTTTTGTTCCTTTACTTAAATATCTTAATATACGAAGCCCCATCTAACGTTGTTAGAGGAGGAGGGCAACTTTTCAGATTATGTAAGAGTTATTGGATGATGAGTTATCCTGTGGTGATGATTACGGATACAGGGTTTGCTCGTACTACACCGTATTGCAGTATGATTCAGGAACATTTTAGAGTTTGTAGGTTAACCCTTTGTCTTGATTGGTTAGTTTGCATCTATTGAGATGATTTACAATATTTTTCTTTTTGCCTATCGTTTTCACTTTAATAATTATAATAACTTATTTTATGCATGTACTTACTTCCTTGATTTTACTCGTAGCTATTGGGTTCTTGCTACGTTTTGTTAGCCAAACGGCTAAACATCTAGAATTTAAAAAGCACTCACTCGTATGGATTGGAGTCATTTGGGGGGTGAGTATTGGGTCAACACTACTTTTTAAGTATTACTATGACGCGCCACTTATTATTTACATTCTCTTTTCTACAGGGATAGCAACGGTTACTTATTTATTTGTTGCTAATGCCGATATCTCTGGTTCTTTAGTCTTTTCTATTAGTAATACAGCAGCTCTTCTTGCCGTTATGTTTTATTTAGGTATGTTAGGAGGGCGTACGGAGAGTACAGTGACTTCTGGAGATGTACAATTAGCAGCAGATGATGTATGCCAATGTGCTGCTAATAGAGTTTGTTTAACAACAGTATTACCGCAGATGGAAAAAATGATTCTTGATTCACAAGTATTGACAGGTAATGAGGCGATTGTTGCTACCAATGCGGTTGCTAGAGCACGTCATTGTGTCGCAGAACACCCAGTAACGTTTGAGGAAGAGAATATTGCAACCTTTTTAGACGATTGGGAAAAAGAGGTGGGTAAAGTGATCGGCGACAAACCTGTTGATCAAAAATCACCATTGTTTATTAGGGCTAAGTTGGATTTTGCTAAAAGCAGTAGCGATAAGATTAGTTTTCAAGAGAACAAACAGCGAGTATTACGCAGACCTATTGCGACAACTTTAGAGGAGAAGGTATCACAAACTCCTGACAGTCTTCAGTCTGTGCTAAAAATAGATTTTCAGGCGGTTACGATCACTGAACTCAATAAGCATAAAGGGGATATTTTAAGACTGACAAAATCCAATGGTAAGGTGTTAAATGGTTGGCTTATTGCTGACGAGGGGAGCAAAATTATTTTTAAACAAAAGCTTTTTGGTGGCTATGTGCAGATGCCCATTGCAAAAGCGTCTATTTCATTACTTGAGGTAAAACCTGCCAATATTTTTCAATAAATTAGTTGATAAGCATGTTAATAATAACGAGTTTGAGCAATGAATCAGCTTATTGTGTATAGCCGTGACGGCTGCCATTTGTGTGAGGATATGTTATCCGCTTTGTACCAATTACAGGATGAGTTGAATTTGACCATTAAACCAATAGATATTGATGATAATCCTGTATTAAGAAAGAAATATAATGACGATGTTCCTGTTGTGTCATTCAATAATGAGATATTATTCTGCCATTTTATTGATGAGAAGCGCCTAAGACGCGCAATAATGACACTGAATGGCTGAAGCGAATCAAAATATCCGAAATTTTTCTGTGATTGCCCATATTGACCATGGCAAATCAACCTTATCTGACCGTTTTATACAGATCTGTGGTGGGCTTAGTGAGCGTGAAATGGAAGCGCAAGTGCTCGATTCAATGGATCTGGAGCGTGAACGCGGTATTACCATCAAAGCACAAAGTGTTTCCCTTGATTATAAATCTCAAGACGGTAATACCTATCAGCTAAACTTTATTGATACCCCAGGACATGTCGATTTCTCGTATGAAGTGTCACGTTCCTTATCTGCCTGTGAAGGGGCGTTATTGGTGGTTGATGCCTCACAAGGTGTAGAAGCACAAAGCGTTGCTAATTGCTATACCGCTATTGAACTTGATCTTGAAGTTGTGCCTGTTTTAAACAAAATAGATTTACCTGCGGCTGAGCCTGAGCGTGTGTGTCAGGAAATCGAAGAGATTATTGGACTTGATGCCACTGATGCGATCAATGTGAGTGCTAAATCGGGCATAGGTGTAATCGAACTGTTGGAACAGTTAGTTGAACGTATTCCTCCACCTAAAGGTGATCCTGATGCATCACTAAAAGCGTTAATTATTGATTCTTGGTTCGATAATTACTTGGGTGTGGTGGTCTTAATTCGTGTATTTGACGGCAGTATTGGTAAGAAAGATAAAATTAAGTCCATGGCAACTCTCAATGAGTTTCTAGTTGATAGTGTTGGTATTTATACGCCAAATCGTGTTGAAAAAGATCGATTATCAGCAGGGGAAGTGGGGTATGTGGTTGCAGGTATTAAAGACCTTGGAGCAGCAAAGGTGGGGGATACGTTTACCAGTATAAAAAACCCTGCAACAGAAGCATTAGCAGGGTTTGAAGAAGTACAGCCGCGAGTATTTGCGGGGGTTTATCCTATTAGTTCTGATGACTATGAGAATCTGCGTGATGCGTTGGTTAAACTTTGTCTGAATGATGCGTCGTTACATTATGAGCCTGAAACCTCGCAGGCGTTAGGCTTCGGTTTCCGCTGTGGTTTCCTTGGTATGTTACACATGGAGATTATTCAGGAGCGTCTAGAACGCGAATATAACCTTAATTTGATTACCACCGCACCCTCCGTGGTTTATGAGGTAGAAAAAACAGATGGCGAGATTATAAGAATTTCTAATCCTTCTGAATTACCTGTAGTGAATCATATCAAGGAAATACGTGAGCCGATTATTCAAGGTACCATTATGGTACCTAGCGAGTATGTGGGTAATATCATTAAGCTTTGTATGGATAAACGAGGCGTACAGAAGGATATGAAATACCTTGGTAATCAGGTTACCTTGGAGTATGAATTACCCTTGAGTGAAGTCGTCTTAGATTTTTTTGATCGTCTCAAATCGGTAAGTCGTGGGTATGCCTCATTTGACTATGAATTAGATCGTTTTGAAGCAACGCCATTAGTCAAAGTTGATATTCTGATTAATGGTGAGAAGGTTGATGCGTTATCGTTGATTTTGCATAAGGATTTTGCCCAATCACGTGGGCGTGAATTAGCGGAGCGGATGAAAAAAATCATTCCACGTCAAATGTTTGAAGTGGCAATACAGGCGGCGATTGGCTCGCATATTATTGCACGAACAACGGTAAGTGCTTTACGTAAGAATGTTTTGGCAAAATGTTATGGTGGCGATGTTTCACGTAAACGTAAGCTACTTGAAAAACAGAAAAAAGGTAAAAAACGCATGAAACAAGTAGGTAATGTAGAAATTCCACAGGAAGCTTTTTTAGCGGTATTAAGGACGGATGACAAATGACCGAGAAATTTTATTTGGATCTTGAGTTTTGGTTGGTTTTTGTTACTTTTTTATGTGGTGTTATTTGGCTTGTTTATTGGTTAATGAATCGTAAGTCAACCGACTCAAAAAAGAAGGAAGAGCCTATTCTTATTGAGTATGCACGTTCATTTTTTCCTGTGTTTTTATTAGTTGTTTTGTTGCGTTCTTTTCTTGCTGAGCCTTTTCGTATTCCATCAGGTTCAATGATGCCAACGTTAGAGGTCGGTGACTTTATTTTGGTGAATAAGTTTGCTTATGGCATACGTTTGCCAGTATTTAGAAAGAAGATCATTGATACAGGTTTACCAGAGCGTGGTGATGTCTTTGTGTTTCGTTATCCTGAGCGTCCTTGGCAAAATTTTATCAAACGTGTTGTTGGGCTTCCTGGTGACAAAGTTCGTTGGAAAATGGAGAAACTTTATATTAACGATAAACTTATTAGTGCCGAAAAAACAGGTGATTATATTGCTGTTGACCAGCATGGTGATAAGACAGAATCCACACGTCTAAAAGAAAATTTGACGGGTGTTGAACACGATATAATCCTGATGAATCGAGGTTTTCCTGCTGAGGGTGAGGTTGTTGTCCCCGAAGGTCAGTACTTTGCGATGGGTGATAACCGTTTTGGTAGTCATGATAGCCGTTTTTGGGGATTTGTACCTGAGGAAAATCTTGTGGGGAAAGCAATGTTCATTTGGATGCACTATTCAGGTAATAATGACCATTTGAACTTTTCGAGAATAGGAACAGGAATTAAATAATTTGTTACCATTAGTATATTTTTAGCTAAGTTATTGTATTCTTGATTATAGATAATAATAACAGGAGTATAATAATGAGAATGTTGCACCAACAGCGAGGCATGGGTTTAACCTCGTGGCTGATGATAATAATGGTAGGCATTTTTCTTGGTTTATTAGGCTTAAAAGCGATACCCGTGTATATTGAATATTACGAGGTGCGTTCTTTGGTTGATGATATTGCTGCTGATTCTGAAATGAAGCAAGCTAATAAGCGTATGATGAATATAAAGTTAGCCAAATATTTAGATATGAATAGTCTTGATGATCATATAACAGAAAAAGATTTTAAACTTGAACGTATCAAAGGTAGTGATAATCGTCGTAAACTAGCAATAAATTATGAGGTTAGACAGCCTTGGTTTGCTAATTTAGATTTTGTTGCTAAATTTAACTACGAAAAAGAAATAGGGAATGTTAGGGATTGACTATTAAGCTGACAAAATTGCTGGATCATGATTTTATGGGGACTGACAATTTTGTCCGTGCCATCACGCATCGTAGTGCGGGGCCAAAACATAATGAACGTCTGGAATTCTTAGGTGATAGTATTTTAGGCGTAGTAATTACCGTCTCTCTCTATAAAAACTTGCCTAAAGCACAAGAAGGCCATTTGAGCCGTCTTCGTGCATCGTTAGTTAATGCAGGAACACTGGCTGATATTGCCCGTGAAATATCTTTAGGTGATTTCTTAAAGCTAGGTCCTGGAGAATTACGTACGGGAGGCTTTAGACGTAACTCTATACTTGCTGATACATTAGAAGCGGTGATTGCAAGTATTTATCTTGAGCAAGGCATGGATGCAGCAAAAACATTTATCCTAACGCTTTATAAAACCCGTTTAGAGGTGAAAAACCTACCTTCTGAACATGATTTGAAAGACCCAAAAAGTCGTTTGCAAGAAGTGTTGCAGTCACGTGGTTATGCATTGCCCAAATATGCGCTTTTAGGCGTGATGGGGGATGCTCATAAGCAAGTGTTTATGGCTGAGTGTATCGTATCAGAACTTAATATAAAAACAGAAGCCTCTGAGCGTAGTCGTCGCAGAGCAGAACAAGCAGCCGCAGAGCTTGCTTATACGCAGGTGAGAATGTTATTAAAACTATGAAAAAACGCTGTGGTCAAATTGCCATTGTTGGACATCCTAATGTCGGTAAATCAACGCTATTAAATCTTCTTGTTGGTTATAAAATATCAGCTATTGCCAATAAACCCCAGACCACGCGTACCAATATTCGTGGTATTGTGACGCATGATAATTATCAGGCTATCTTTACCGATACCCCTGGTATTCATCAGCGTTCAGGTAATCAACTTAATCAATTACTTAATAAAGAAGCGATTGCAGCACTAGAAGCTGTCGATGTGGTTGTGATGATTGTTGAAGTGGGTAAATGGACGGGCGAAGATGATTTGGTGTTGCAGCGTTTAACGGCTGTTAAATGTCCTGTTATCTTATTGGTTAATAAGATTGACCATATGAAAAATAAAGATGTGATGCTGACCTATTTGCAGCAAGCTTATACCCGTTATGATTTTGCTGAGCTGTTTCCTGTTTCCGCGTTAAAGAACAGTAATATTGCTGAGTTTATGCAAAAAGTTGTCAGTTATTTGCCTGAGTCTGAGTTTATTTACCCTGAAGATTATATTACTGATAAATCGGTTAAATATATTTGTGGTGAACTGATTCGTGAGCAGTTAGTTAATTATTTGCATCAAGAGATTCCTTATACAACCGCTGTTATGTTGGATAAGTTTGAGGAATCGAAAAAAATTACCACTATTCATGCCACTATTTGGGTCGGTAAAAAAGGTCAAAAAGGCATTGTGATTGGTAAACAAGGTGCAATGCTAAAACGCATTGGCAGCCATGCACGTAGAGACCTTGAAGAGTTTTTACAAGCGAAAGTGATGCTAAAGTTATGGGTTAAAGTACAACAAGATTGGCAAAATGACCCGCGTTACTTACAAGAGCTTGGTATTGTTTCAAATAGTTAAGTTTTTTATTTAAGCATTATGTTCTGTTTATGGATTCTGCTTATATTCTCAATCGTCGTCCCTTTCGAGATAATCGTTTTATTGTCGATCTATTAACACAAGAATCAGGTCGTATGACGTGTATAGCACGTGTTGCAAAGAAACGTGGCAAGATTATGAAAGGCGTTCTTGAGCCTTTTCGGCGTTTAGGTGTTGCTTGGACGGGTAAAGGTCACATGCCAACTTTAACAGTTGTCGAAGAACAGCGTCGCTATCTGATTCAGCCGCAAGATTTATGTAAAGCTTTATATTTTAATGAATTAATCCTGAAGCTTATCCCGCTATTTGCCCCTGCAAATGATGTTTTTACTGTGTATCAAGTTAGCTTACGCCGTTTAACCGCTATTGTTGATGAAAGGACGTTGATGCAGTGTGAATTTGGTTTGCTTGACGTGCTTGGCTATAGTTTTGGTGATGATCTTGAGCATCAGCTTGGAAAACCAGTTGAGGCTAATGGTTACTATCGCTATTCAGCCAACTCAGGACTTCAGTTTTATGAAAAATATCAAGAAGGTGTGCCGATTTCAGGCACATTATTAATGAAGTGGCTAAAAAGCGAGCAAGGTGGGCAACATGAATATTTTGCTGAAAATGAATATTATCAATTGCGGCAGTTTCTTAATCGTTTTATTGATACCTTGTTGGTAGGCAAACCGTTAAAATCAAGAAAACTTATGTTTCTTTAGTTGCTATTTACCGATAGTCAATGAAGTAAGTTGGTTTATAACGTAGCAGTAAGTCATGTATAAGCATGAAGATAATTGTCTGAATATCTATAGGATGGAAAAATATGACAAATACCTTAAAACTTGGCGTTAATATTGATCATATTATCAATATTAGACAAGCCCGATTTACCCCTTACCCTGATATTATTGAAGCCGTACAGCGTACCGAAAAAGCAGGTGCAGATGCCATTACACTTCATTTACGTGAAGATCGTCGTCATATCCAAGATACAGATGTTTATATTGTACGCAAACATTGCACAACACGTATGAATTTAGAAATGGCTGCTACGGATGAAATGGCGAATATTGCCTTAGATGTGCTACCTGAAGATTGTTGTATTGTGCCTGAAAAGCGTGAGGAACTAACAACAGAAGGTGGGCTTGATGTTATTGGGCAGTTTGATCGCATTAAGAAAGTCACCCAGCGTTTAGTGGCAGAAAAAATTAAAGTATCATTATTTATTGAGCCAAATATTGAGCATATTGCTCGTGTGTCTGAGATTGGTGCGCCTGTTATTGAATTACATACAGGAGCTTATGCCAATCTTATGGGAGATGATAAGCAGCGTGAGTTGGAACGTATTCAATTAGCCAGTGAGTTTGCCGTTGAGCAAGGTATTCAAGTCAATGCAGGGCATGGTTTAGATGATAAAAATACGATGGCTATTGCACAAATCCCACAGATCCGAGAGCTTAATATTGGTCACTACTTGATTGCCCGTGCCGTTTTTGTTGGTTTGGAGCAAGCAATCAAAGAAATGCGACAGATTATGCAACAGGCTCGTTTGTGAGTATAAGTTAGGTGAAAATCACGGGTATTGGTACGGATATTGTGCAGATTGCACGTATAAAGCGTGCCAATGAGCGCCGCTCTACTTTTGCAAAACGTATTTTACATCCCAATGAATTCGCTATTTATCAACAGCATGCAAAGAAAGAGCATTATCTTGCGAAACGCTTTGCTGCTAAAGAGGCCTTTTCAAAGGCGGTGGGAACAGGCATTCGTGGCGATATTCAGTGGATGGATATTGAAACAAAAAATGATGCGCTAGGTAAGCCTTTCTTCCAGTTTCATGGAGCGACACAACACTATCTACAGCAAGTAGGCATTGATGAAAGTCATTTATCACTTTCTGATGAGCAAGACTATGCTCTTGCTTATGTTATTTTGATTGGACATTAAATTATGGATTATCCGACGATTGAAGCCACGATTGGCAAAACTCCACTGGTTAAACTTCAACGTATTGCAGGCAGTACCGGTAATACGCTGTTACTTAAATTAGAAGGTAATAATCCTGCGGGATCGGTCAAAGACCGTCCTGCATTAAGTATGATTGCGCTTGCTGAGCAGCGCGGTGATATTAAGTCTGGTGATGTGCTGATAGAGGCAACCAGTGGCAATACAGGGATTGCTTTGGCAATGGTGGCTGCTATTAAAGGTTATATTATGATTCTGGTGATGCCAGAAACCATGAGTGAAGAGCGCCGTGCGTCGATGAAAGCTTATGGTGCGGAGCTTATTTTAGTATCCAAAGAAGAAGGTATGGAAGGTGCGCGTGATTTAGCGGAAAAAATGGCAAAAGATGGACAAGGGAAATTACTTGATCAGTTTGCGAATGCTGATAATCCCCAAGCGCATTATGAAACAACAGGGCCTGAATTATGGCAGCAGACGGAAGGCGAAATCACCCACTTTGTGAGTGCAATGGGGACAACAGGCACGATTATGGGAACATCAGCCTATTTGAAACAACAAAATTCAGATATTGAGATTATTGGTGTACAGCCTAAAACGAATGAGGATTCGATTCCTGGTATTCGACGTTGGCCAAAGGAATATTTGCCAACAATATTTGATGATGAGAATATAGATCAGGAAATTGATGTTACTCAACAAGAAGCAGAGTCAACCATGCGTCAGCTTGCTGCTGAAGAGGGGGTGTTTTGTGGTGTGTCTTCGGGGGGGGCGGTTGCAGCAGCATTGAAATTGTCTGAAAATGCGACGATTGTGGTGATTATCTGTGATCGTGGTGATCGTTATATATCAACAGGGGTTTTTCCTACATGAATACACTGTTTTTTGCATTGCAAACCATTCCTGATACAGAAATAGGGCGAGTACGCTATCAGTTGGGGAGTTTGCATGATAAAGGCAGTGCTAAAGTGATGTTTCATCATCAACAGCAGCAGACAGGATCAGGTGATTTACCCCATTACTTACAAAAAATTATTGTTTTATCGGCT